>CAZFJT010000008.1:0-17883 GCA_964519135.1 uncultured Syntrophales bacterium
TTGGCGGAAGATCCGATTCGCTGTGTTTAATTCGCAGGCTCAGAAAACTTCGCTCTATAGATTAAATCTTCGCTCTCAAGACGGAAATGCTTGGTTATAGACTGACCAGGCCAAAGGCCCCTTCCCTAATTATTTCTTCCTCTACTCTCGCCTGACTGACACAATAACTTTATCGCGCCTTGACATTGAACATCCTCTGTGCGTTATGGGATATGTGCGTCTGATTGGCCGAGTCCAATAACATACAATCCAGATCCTTGCGTGAATTAATTAATTTTAAACCTTTGTCCTTACCCAGCACAAATACCGCGGTAGCCATCGCGTCAGCGGTCGCGCCGCCATTAGCTATAACTGTCACTGACTTGAGGCCCTTGGCGGGATAACCGGTTTTTGGATCCAAGATATGATGGTATCTTATTCCGTCCTTTTCAAAGAACCTCTCGTAATTGCCGGATGTCACAACGGCCCTATCCTTTATGGGAATCACCGCGAGTATGGACCGAGATTTGTCAGGATCTTGAACGCCGATTTTCCATTCATTCTCCTCCCCTTTACCACCTATTGCGATTATATCGCCTCCCGCGTTTATGAGCGCGGAAGTGATCCCTTGTTGTCTTAAAATGGACTCCGCGCGATCCAATGCGTATCCCTTGGCTATTGCGCCCAGATCCATAGCCATTCGGGCTGGGAAGGACACTGTGCACGAGTCCTCATCCAATTGGACTTTGTCAATACCTGTGTTTTTCAGGGACTTTTCAAGCTCCTTCTTTTCCGGTGGTTTCGGGTTTTCAGTGGAAAAACCCCATAATTCCGACACAGCCCCTATTGTAGGATCAAAGGAAGACGCGCTGCTCCGGGCAAGATCCAGAGACAGTTTAATAAGATCAAAAAGCTCCTTACTCACTTCAACCGGCCCTTGACCAGCCCTTGAGTTCAGTTTTTTTAGCTCGGACCCATCCATGTGAAAAGATGTTAGTCTCTCGACTCTTTTCATCTCCTCCAGGGCCGATCTTGAGGCTTTTACCGCTTTTTCCCTTTTGTCCACAATGGATATCTCTACCAGCGTGCCCATTAGCAGATGGCTGGTCTTGTGGATCTCATTGGTCTCATTTCCCAAGCAGCCGGTAATACACAGGCAACACGCAAATGTTGTCCAGTATCGAAGTCCTCTAAGATTTTGCCTAAAAATGTGACTCATGGGGTGGCCTCCAGGCCCCCAAGGCGCCTGGCCAAGGCCTTCACAGGCACTATCATCAAGAAGAATGGAAACATGTACATAGCGGCCAATGTGGGACACAAAGGTCCAAAAAACTGTGACGAGAAAACAATTACAAGCACATTGTTCATAATAGCGAGGCTTACTCCCCAGGCGAGCCTTTCCTTGGCGTCTTTTCTAGGCGCGAGGGTAAAACCGGTTGCAAAGTATATGGCGCAAAGAACAAAGGCAACAACCAAAGAGACAAAAAGTTCATCAGGTCTTTCGAAAAAAAATGAGCTGTATTTTGAGAAGACCCCAAGATTAATAAACCCGAAAATGCACAATGAAACCGGATACTGGATTTTGGAAATTTTTCCTGGAAGGTTTGGTAAGAGTTTGCGTATTAATCCCACGGAAAATAGTGGGACAAATATCACCATTGCCAGTAATTTCACCATCAGTATCAGCGGAATGTTCATGTGCTGTCCGGCCAGTAATTTCACCAGGATCGGTAAGGTAAACGGCGCAAGAACAGAAGTTACTATTACCATTCTCAGTGTCTTGGCCATATCCGCTGAAACCAGCCCGGCTATAAAAGGGGCCACAACTCCGGTTGATATTCCTGATATTAATAGGGCCGGTAAAGCGTACTCAGGCAATATCAGCAAGAAGCAGTGATATATTACAATGGGCAATAAGATCAATTTTATGGAAGCCAGTAGAGCGAGTTTCAATATCGCTCTTTGTGAGGCGTCCATAAGCGCGCTGAAGTCTATTCTCAAAAAGCTCAAAAACAAGAGCAACATCATAAAATACAATAAATAGGGTTGGAAGAACAAGCCAAGGGACGGACGCAGCACACCCGCGCTGGCTGAGCCGAATATCACAATTAACAGTACATAGTCTTCCCTTCTCACCAGCGGCTCCGGAACAATGGATACTCCATACTCTCAGGCGGATTATCGGTAAGTGGATTGCCGGAAAAAAGACGCGGCGCCATGAATTTACACAAACAGGGGGCTTTCACCATATAGCCACATTCCCATCACTCAGCCCCCCACAGAAAAAGACCTGTGGGATCGTCAAAAACTCGGCTTGGAACATCTCCCTGTAAAGGCGCTCCAAATAGTTCGGCCGCGAATATCTTGCATCCAGGGGCCAAATGCCCTCCCACGCACCTGAAATCTTCATCGGACAGTACAACATGGGCATGCACGAAGATCTCCCCGTCTTTGTGGGAAACATTGCCCGTACAAGACACTATCTCAAGTGGACCTTCAAATTTCCTGAACTCGTATTTGCGTTCGCTCATATCGTAATAGCCGATCTCAGCTTCAGTCAGCGCGCCTATGAGAGTAAATCCGGCCTTGGATATGGATCTTTTCTTGAACTCATTGGTGATCGCCTCAAGAAGATCAGCTCCCATTGGAAGTCTTGCCAAAAAAGATTCGCTCATTATATTTCTCCTGAAAAAACAATGCCTAATTGTTGTATGCCACAGACGCCCAACCCATTTGGACGATTCTTTTTTATCCTGTCATAAATGATCATTGAAAATACTGTGATAATATAGAATAGAAATCTTCTTAAGAAAACAGGTGAGGAAGAATAAAAATGATAAAAGGCTCGTGTCATCACTGCGGAGAAACACTTGAATTCCCTGATAAGGTCTTTAGGAACGACACATGCCCAAAATGCGATTCCGACATATATTGTTGCCTGAATTGCGTTAACTATGATGAAAAAACTTCAAACCAATGCGCTGAACCTCAGGCTGACAGGCAGCCGGTAAAGGATAGGCGTAATTTTTGTGATTATTTCTCACTGGCCTTGGGATCAGGGGACTCATCAGCCGCTGACAGGGCCGCAAAGGCCAAAAGTAAGCTTGAGGAACTCTTTGGTAAAAAATAGAAACCAGTAACCTGGTCATGGACCGCAATGGGATGCAACGGATATTGTCGGTCATATTTCAGTCATTTATTTGAGTAGGGAACAATGACAATGGGCCTATTTTTTAATATAACCATAATCGCGATAGTTATCATAATTGTTATTGTCTGGCGTTTCCTTGGGGCTGTGGGTAAGGCGGTTGAGCACCCGCGGTATGTTACAGTGAAGCCAATCAAAGATCTGGAAGAATCGGGCCATCAAATACCCACGTACTTCATACAATCCACATTCAATCTGCGGCAGTTTGGCTTCAATCCCTTATTGGACTTCATGGTTCCTGAATTGCCCCATCCAGGCATTTTCAGGGCTTTTTCATCCAATGACAATTTGCACACTGCGATCATTCATGAGATTTATCCAAAAGTTGAGGGCCAAGCCCCCTCAAGTGAAAACAAAGTAAATTATTGTGAATTCGAAACCGTTCTTTCAGACGGCTCAAAAGTCAATACAAACAACGCGCCTCTACCACTGCCTTTGGCGCCTCCCCCTAACATGATCATTATAAGAAGACCTAAAATCGAGAAAGTCAGACTTTTGTATAAAGAACACTTAGCGGGCGCTCAAAAAGTCTCCAAAAAAAGGAAGGCAAGTTTCAGATACCAATATGAGGCTGAGTTTATAAGTGAGTTTCAAAAGGACTGGGAGCGGGTAACCGAACATAATATTAAAAAGGGAATTCTGAAAAGATCAGGATCAGGGCCTATTTGCCACGGCACTGCAAAGCTCGCATGGAACTATTTCAAAGGCATGTTAATTGGATGAAAATAACTTCACAAGGATGTGGAAGGCCTGAAACAAGTTTGCAGCCTGAAATGCGATCATTACCTTTAACCCTATAATTCATTGGACAAAAAAAGGACCGGCGAGGGAGTCATTGATTGGAGGATCCTACTCCCCCGCCGCACGCTTCCCTTTAGACAACTTGGCGCAGAATTTCAGGAGCAAATGATTGCCGCTCTCCAGCAGGTAGAAAACTAGCTTTGGAAAATGTGCGCAGAAGTTCGGCCACTCTGTGAAATCCCTGGAATTCAGCCCAGGAGATGGGAGAATTACCATCCTGATCCTCTGCTTCCGGGTTTGCGCAATAAGAGAGAAGCGTTAAAACAACATCCTCATGACCAAGAGCTGAGGCCCAAAATAAGGCCGTCCTACCGTGGATGTCTTCAGCGTTCACATTAGCTCCGCGTATAATCAACAATCGCGCGACATCAGCGTGTCCCCAGTAGGCGGCTTCCGTAAGAGGCGTTACTCCATGAATATCACAAGAATCAACAAGCGCTCCATATTGGAGCAATAACTCCACCATCCCAGTAGCTCCAATGGCGCTCGCGTTTATAAGGGCGTTACGACCATATCTGTCCACCGCGTGAACTGAAGCGCCCTTTTTAAGCAAATATTCCACTATGTCCCTATGACCGGAAAGGCAGGCTTCATTTATGGGCAATAAACCGATCTCGTCACACGCGTTAACATCAGCGCCCAGGTCGATTAATTTTTGCGCTTCACAAAGATTACCGCTCCCACACTCAAACAGTAACGCCTTGACCAATTCCATAGCAGCCTCCTGGAAAACCTACCCGGATTAATGACGAAAGAAGGGCCCTGCAAAGGACCGGAACCATGGTTAAATTTCTCTCGCGCAACCCGAGGGTCTAATGGGATTAATTATTTACAATTAAAACTTCTGGTTGTATTTTCTTTGGCTAAAGCTATGCAATTCATGTTCCATTTATCACGAACTGAAATAATATTATAACACACTAATATTAGGGGCATTAATGAGCTATGGTTAAGGCAGGCACAAAATGTCGTATGTCAAACAACTTGACACCAATAAGGGTTATTCACACGTAAAATCATTAGTCCCTGTATTTTCCAGCACTTAAAAGCAAGTGGCAGGCGTGTTTTTCACGCTTAGTCCTGCATTTAGGCTTGAAAAACACCCGGATCTCATAAAACAATTCCAGGGCTATTAAAGCAGTTCTCATAATTAATCGCGAAATGACTCATAAACATTTTGCAGCCATTTACAGCGCTTCCCCCAAAATAGTGAATGCTTAACTAAACTGCTTCAGTGTCCATGAATTCCACTGAAACAACATTTGATACACCGGCCTCAGCCATTGTAATTCCGTACAAGGTGTCCGCCATCTCCATGCTCGCCTTACTATGGGTGATCAAAATGAATTGGGTCGCGCCCGATAATGTTCTAAGCATGTCATTAAACCTTGCCAGGTTAGCGTCATCAAGGGGCGCGTCAACTTCGTCAAGGAGGCAAAATGGTGACGGTCTGATCAGAAATATTGAAAAAATAAGCGCCACCGCAGTCAGGGCTTTCTCTCCCCCAGAGAGCAGGCTCATATTCTGAATCCTTTTACCAGGGGGCCGGGCCAAAATATCCACCCCGCTTTCCAGGAGATTTTCCGCGTCCGTGAGTTCCAATCTGGCCTCTCCTCCTCTGAACAGAAAAGGAAACATCTCTTGGAATTTCCCGTTGATCTTGTCAAAGGTCTCCTTGAACCTGTCCTTAGTGGTCCTGTTAATCTTGTTTATGGTTGTATAGAGAGATTCCACAGCAGCCTGAAGATCCTCCTCCTGTTCAACCAAGAATTCGAGTCTTTCCTCAGTGTGCTTGCTTTCCACAATCGCCGCGAGATTCACCTGCCCCATTGCCTCTATCTTCTCTCTAATAGAGACTATCTCATCTTTACCGGGCCTTTCTCCAACGATCTCAACAGTTCTGGGATCAACTCCGTACCTTTCCACCACCTTTTCAACCATATCCTGCAAACTCTGATCACTCCTCACTATTTCGGTTTCAAGACCGTGGCTCTGATCCTTTAGAGAGATTACTTGCCGATCCATTTCAGAGGCTTCTGTTTCAAGCCTTTTTATTCTCTCGGTTAGTTCATGCGTTTTTTCCTTTAGTTCTTCCAACTCTTTGGAACCTGTTCGGTTCTTTTCCATTAATTCCTTTTCATTGGCCGCGCCGGTTTTCACATTGGAAATGAGCAGCAAAGATTCCTGTTCATCCTCATCCATCTCACCCTTCAAAGCCTCGGCGCCCTCCAATGTGCGATCCCTTGAAGTGGTTTCTGATTCAATTTCCCTACCCAGGGAGTGGACCCTTTCTTCCAGTTTCGCCACCCTGATTCTGTCATCACCCACTTGGGAATCCATCTCCCCTATCTTGGAATTTATCTCATCCAAACTCTTCTGGGCTTCCTCTTTTTCTTTTTCTAATTGAGCTTTTTTATCAGTCACTTCAATTATTTTTCTTTCAGCCTCCAACCCACCCTGATTTACCTCTTGGCGTTCCTTTTCAAATCTTTGAATTTCCATATCCAGGACTTTGATTCTCATTTCGCCTTTCTTAGTATCTTCTTCAAGGGTTTCCATGTCCTTCCTGATGCGCACATCCTGCAATTTAATATCAGCGGACTCGGCCCGAAGCTCCTCCAATCTGTTATTCACATCAGCCATCTCCATATCCGCCTCATTGAATTGATCATTCAATACGTCCATTTCACCTTGCCGGTGGTTAATCTCAGACTCCAGAGACCGAATCTCATTTCTCCTGTTGAAAACTTCTTCTGCTATGGACCTGGTTGGACCCCCTGTCAACGCGCCGAATTCATCCAGTTTCGCTCCATCCAAAGTAACTATGCGCAGATCTTTGCCTGAGTCCTTAAACAGATCCAGGGCGCCGCGTAAATCTCTCACTAAAACAGTATTATTAAGCATTGCCTCAACAATTGATTCATAGCCTTCCTTTACGGAAACCAACTCAATGAGAGCTTTCACGTCGCGCTCTTCAAAGGTTTCAGCTTCGGACTTTGAAACAATGGAATTCATTGGAGCAAAGGTGACTCTCCCTGCGCCTGATTCTTCGAGCAGTTTCACCGCGTCTATGGCATTCTCCAGGGACTCCACCACAAGGTAATCTATTTTATCCCCAATTGCCGCGAGAAGGGCCGGCTGATATTCATTGGTAGTGTCCACCAATTCCCCAAGGGGAGAGACTATGCTACTTTCCGACCATGGACTTTCATCAGCCAATAGATACCTGACACCCGCGGCGTAAGAGGAAAAAGAGCTTTGAAGCTCATTCAAATAGCTCAGTCTGTCCCCCTTTCGTCCAAGGTCTTTCTCTATTCCGACCAATAGTTTATTCAAATCAGATATCTTGCCTGACAGCTCAGATTTGCTCTTTTCCAGAACCTGCGTTCCCTCATGGATCTTGTTCTTTTGGGTCTCAAGGCCCTCCTGCTCTGTTGCAAGCGCGTCCAGGGTTGATTTCTTTTCCCTTAGCTCACCTTCCAGTCCATCCTTTTCATTGGTGAGTCTCTTTATTTCTGAATCAATATCCGAGAGTCTCCTGTTAAGGCTTTCCCTGTTGTTGCTTGCATGAGACGCGGCTTGTAAAAGGCCGAAGATCTCCTCCTTGAGTTTTTCTATTTTAGTCCATTGGATCTTTTGTTTTTCCCTTATTCCATGGGATTCTTCTTCTGATTTTGTCAGCGCGCTGCGCAAGGCCTCAAGTTCCTTTTGCACTGTGGACTGCTGTTCCTTAAGCCTTGATATGAGTTCAGCGCTGTCCTTATTCCTCTTTTCCATATCAAGAAGACTAGCTTGGCTTCTGGATTTTCTCTCCTTTAACTGAGCCAGTCTGGACTCCGCGGATTTATTCCTGGATCTCTGTTCGCGAAGCTCAATTTCAATTTTATGCAAGTAATCATTTGCCTTGGTGAGTCTTTCCCCATATTCCAATGATCGGACCTTTGCGCGTTCCAAGTGTGCGTCGATTTCTCCTTTTCTTGCGCTTGCATCGCCCAGAGAATCATTTATGGAATCGTGTTGAGATTTGGTCTTTGTGATTAAATCATTTAAGTCCTGGGCTTTGTACGCATGAAAACGTAGATCAATATCTCTGAGTTCTTGCGTCAAATTCCTGTATTTATTGGCTTTTGCCGCTTGTCTTTTCAGTGAAGCGCTTTGGCGTTTGACCTCTGATATAACATCCGAGATTCGCAGCAAATTTTGCTTGGTCTGCTCGAGCTTCTTCAGAGCCGCCTCTTTCCTAGCCTTGTAACGTGCTATACCTGCGGCCTCTTCTATCAAACGTCTTCTATCTTCAGGTTTAGAGGCCACCACCATATCCACTCTGCCTTGCTCTATGATCGCATATGAATTTCTCCCCACACCTGTATCCAAAAAGAAGTCCGTTATGTCTGAGAGCCTGCATGGAACGTTATTGATTTCGTACTGGGATTCACCGTCCCTGAATAAACGCCTGGTTATCATTATCTCGTCATAATCCTTCAGAGATGGCGGTCCCAGCCCCTTGGCGCCGGACAGAATGAGCTTAACCTCAGCCAACCCCACCGCTTTGCGGGAATCCGCGCCGTTAAAGATCACATCCTCCATTTTTTTGCCTCTAAGGCTGCGGACCCTTTGCTCTCCCATCACCCATCGTATTGAGTCGAGCACATTGCTTTTGCCGCAACCGTTTGGGCCCACTACCGCCGTTATACCAGGTTTAAGCTTCAATACGGTCTTGTCTGGAAAGCTCTTGAATCCCTTTATTTCCAATCGATCAATTCTCATATATAGTTGAATTTCCTTTTTTATTATCTGAGCGTCCTTTAACGGCGATATTCCACAGAGATGTTATAGCGAGGCCTATTTCCATGTAAAGGGCAAAGGTCCAAAACCAGAAGTCTTAGCGCCTGAGGCGAGTACAGACCTTCCAATATGAAAGCAAGATCTACGGTCTACCCTATAGGAAGGAATGTTGATAATATATTTCCATGGAAGAAGAAACCGTATTCAAATATGTGCTGATAAGGGAATCCTCCATAATGGTCAAAATACCATTGGACAGCGCCGAGGAGTATGAGATGAGCGGCGCAGATTTTTTTGATGTAAGAACCGGAACTCGACTAAAGGAAATACATCCCCCAATAAATCATGAAGACATCAAAAGAGGGCGCTCAATTGAAAGGGTTCTGGCCCAGGCGATCCTTGAATCAGGATGTCCGGTCTGGATGGGATATGACGCGGATCCAAGCAAAGTTACTTCCATACTTGAAATAAGGCAGCGCAAATTGGATTCTGTTGTCGCGGACTCTATTCTGGATCAGGTCCGCGTTATTCACGGATTGTTGAGCAAATTCGTCCAGGCAGCGTCCCACGCTAAACCAGAGGAGAAATATTGGCTCTCACAACAGCTTCTGACTTTTGTAAGGAAGTTCTCTGGCCGTGAATTGGCGGAACTTGATGAAATCGCAGACTGGATTTTAAAAAACATAAAAAAATAATGCGCCCTGGCGCCTTACGTTTATAAATACCTTCAGAGCCAGGTTATTTTTTAAGTAAACGCACGGGGATGGAAATCTTCGCGCTCATTGTTTAAGATACAACCATCAGATGATTAATAGTTTTTTTTCCATTGAGGTTCAAGAAGATGGAATTGAGTATGGCCCAGTATCCAGGTCATGGAATTAAAGTTACGAGAGCGGATTCAAACTCCATTTCTCGCCGCACAAAGACCAAAAGCTGTCATGAAGTGTTCGTTATTATTACACTCGTGGTGACCATGGGATTTGGCGCCCCTTGTATTGCCGATAATATCACGTCCGAGGATCGATCTCCTTACGAACTCTTTGATAAAGGTAATGAATTAATGGAGGAAGGAGACCCCAAAGGCGCCATCAGGCTTTATAATCTTGCATTAAAGAGCAATGAGCTGGACACCCAAAACAGGGCGACCATTATTTTGTCCCGGGCCCAAGCCAAAATTCGGGCCAATAAACTAAAATCCTCGGCCAATGACGTGAGAAAGGTACTCAGGATCCAAGGATTGGATGGGGTGACAAGATCCACGGCCCTGTGGATCAGGGGTCAGATAGGATTGAAGAACAAGCTGTACAATTTAGCCCTACAGGATTTCACGGATTCAATCAAGATTCACCACAATGACTATTCATTAAGGGCCGCCACGTACGCGAGCAGAGGTATGACCTTCATAAACATGGGGAAGAACCATAAGGCCATCAGTGACTTGAACCAGGCCATAGATTTGGACGATACCCTTGGTTTCGCTTTTGCTTGCAGGGCCCTGGCCAGGCTGCGCGTGGACCAATTGGAAGCTGCCAGAATAGATTGCAGGCGCGCCCTTAACCTGGAGCCATACGGCCAGGCCGCGTCCATAGCCAATATGGTAATCAAGGAGCTGGCCCTGCCCTCAAGTGTTAAGGCAAGCCTTGGAACAGTGTCCACACCAATAGCTGAAAATGGTCACATATATGTGAGGGTCAAGTTCAGTCCTTCAGGCAAAGGACATAGATTCATGGTAGACACAGGCGCGACCACCACTGTGATCAATAGGGAACTACTCAAGGAGATCAGAAATCAGACTTCAGTGAAGGCCATCGGTAAGGGCGCGGTCCTGACCGCTGATGGGACCAGACACCCTGTTACAAGATACATAGTAAAAGACGTGTACCTGTACCATCTTGCTATAGGAGACATAGAGGTCCTTGTATTTGACAGGGATTCAGCCAAAGTCATGAGGGTCCTTGGAGTCAAGGCCTTGAAGAATGTAAAAATATCCATAGATAATCAGGAAAAAATAGCTAACATATCATTGATTGGAACCGTCATGGGCAGGTAGGCGTCGAGCGGTGTTAATTTTTAGGCGCGCTTCACTAACGGTAATTTCTGTTTATAATATTAACTGGGAATGGAAGAAAATATGGATAACAACAGCAACAATAAAGATGTTCCTAAAAAGCTAGTGGAATCTATTTCAAAGGTTGTCATAGGAAAGAGGGAACAGATCGAATATGTGGTTGTAGCTCTTCTTGCCGGCGGCCACATCCTTATAGAGGATATACCCGGAGTTGGTAAAACCCTTTTGTCATTAGCCACTGCAAATAGCATAAACGCGGGTTTTCGGAGGGTCCAATTCACCAGTGACACACTCCCATCAGATGTAATCGGTGTAAATATATACGATCCCAGTTCCGGAGAGTTCATTTTCAAACCCGGCCCTGTCTTCACTGAAGTGCTCTTGGCCGATGAGATCAACAGGACTTCCCCAAGGACCCAGTCTGCGCTTTTAGAGGCCATGGCCGAAGGAAAGGTATCAGTAGCCGGCGCCACGTACGATCTCAAGGGCCCGTTCCTGGTATTGGCCACCATGAACCCATCGGAAAGATTCGGCTCTTTTCAGCTTCCAGAGAGCCAGTTGGATAGGTTCATGATGACTATTAAACTTGGATATCCCAGCAAGGATGATGAAAAACAGATTCTCGAACAAGACATGGAACACTCCAAGGTCAGCGAATTGGACCCTGTGACTTCCCCTGATCAGATCAAGGATATGCAAAATTCGGTTAGAGAAGTTATATTGGAAGATTCAGTAATGGACTACGCGTTGAACCTGGCAAGGGGCACAAGGCAAGAACAGGATATTCGACTTGGAGTGTCCTCCAGGGGCGCGCTGCACCTGAAAAGGGCCGCACAGGCAAAAGCCATACTCGAGGGAAGGGACTATGTGATTCCAGAGGACATTCGATCAATTTTTATTCCTGTCACTCTGCACAGAATACATTTGCGAGCGTCATCAGGAAATAGCGATACCAGAAGCTCGAAGGTTGCGATCCTAAAGTATATCCTGGAATCCACACCTGCGCCGGTATAGATGGCATGAAAGAAAAACCGGATAAATCATCAGGCGCCAAGAGGCTTACCACAGGCTGGATATGTGTCTTTCTAATGGTTTGGCTGCCATTGGCGGCTGTTGTTACAGGCAATAACTTCCTTTTCCTGGCGCTATCCATGCTTATCGGTTTAGTCGGCCTTTCAAACTGGTTAAGTAAAAGAAACATCAGGGGAATTCAAGTAAAACGGATCTTGGATGAAGAAATTTTTGCTGAAACCACTTTTGAAATCAAATATCAAATAAATGTAAGCGTTCACCGTGGTCGCCATAAACATTTGGAATCACGATGGGGGAGGTTTGGAGGGGGAGATGGTCTCCCCATCCAATCGAACCGGGCGCAGAACCTATTGGCGCCCGGTGGACTATTACAAAAAAATATTAAAAACCATCAACCAGGCGCCTCGAACTTCACCATAACCGAGCAAGCGCCAATTAGACAGCTTTCAGAGGGCGTCCACGTTCCCCAGGTGAAAGCCGGCGAAACAGTAGAGGTAATAAGCGCCGGCCAATTAACCAACCGTGGACGAGTTTCCTTGAAAAGGTCTCTGGTTATTTCCAATTTTCCATTCGGGCTTGCAAATCGTTGGCGCTCCGCCGGAGATTCCGTCAATGTCATTGTGTTCCCTAGAGTTGAGCCGATTGACGATATTTTTGCCGGTCAATTGGGAGATCCTGGCTCGAAAAGAGAAGAAAAAGCCCTTTTTGGATCTATTCCCCATGCGTTCAGGGAGTACGTTCCAGGTGATCCTTACAAGAGAATACAATGGAAACTCTCGGCAAGATTAGGGAAACTTCATGTTAAAGAGATGGCTGAAGAAATCTCTGATCGAATCATCGTCAGGATTGAAAGTAATCCGTCTGAGCAGGCTCTGTCAAAGGCCGCTTCACTGATCTGTCATTTTTGTAATAAGGGTGTTCCAATGGCTTTGGAGGCGCCTGAATTCAGGATCGGGCCTGACAATGGCTTGGAGTTTAAACGAAAACTTCTCACTATTTTGGCCCTTTGGGAAGAAAGGCCCAATTTACACAATGAAATAGAAGACAACAACGGTCATCATCTTATAGAAGTTGACCCACAAGGGTCTATCACGTGGAATTTTTCAGGAGACCGCGATCATGATGCGGCTTGACAATAAATATATCAATAGAATATCCAACTTCCTGAAAATCAATGGAAACAGCGCCAATGAAAAGGTCTTTTCCCTTCAAGGCAATGAGCATAAATCGGCAAAAACCCTCCTGGCGATAACAGCGTGTATTTCATTTGGAGTATGCTGCATAGAGAATGGTCTGCCCATATTCTTTATTATTTGGCTTCCATTTATCTTTGTATGGTTGCGCAGAGCGGACTACAAAAAGGGGGTTTTACTCTCTGAAAAGACCCTTGGGGTTCTGCTTATTCCGTACATAGCATTTACTTGCCTGTGGTACCTGTCGAACCCAGATAACAGATTGACCCTTCCCCATTTTTTTGCGTTCTTTGCTTCAGGGGTTTTCTTGATACGGACCATGTGCCCTTTACCTGACAGGAACGTGTCACAACTTTTTTTTCTAAGTGTGGGATTGACCCTTGTTAACTGCATTCTAACAAACCATCTGTTGTTCGCGCTTGCTCTCCCATTTTATCTCTTTTTTTTCATGGCCGCGCTGACCTATTACAATAACGCGAGAAACAGCGCCACCAGGGAAAGCGCCTTTGAAAACCCTGAGCAACCGCCCGGCTGGATAAAGAAACTGGCCTTTTTCACTGTGATCGTTCTTGTTCTGGCTATTGGGCTTTTTATGCTATTTCCAAGGCCTTACATGATATTCCCAGGTTTTCGCACAGCCACAGCGGGCCAAGGGTCCATGGCTTCCCTTAAGGATAAAATCAGCTACAAAGAGATGGTCGGCATGGGCGATAGGCGCAGAATAGCTTTTTTGGTCCGGCTTTATCATGGCCGGCTGCCAATAGACACATATTGGCGCGGCAGGGTATTGGAAAAGGCTGATGCGAACGGATGGGCGCCTGTGGAGAAAAAGGATACCACATCCAGGCCCCTTGATTATACTCCCAGCCAAATGGTCCGGTATTACATCTTTCCATACAGACTTCATTCAAAGTATCTATATGTGGCCGGACTCCCACAATGGGTCAGCACAAAATTCGGGCTCACATTATTCATTAATTCCGACAGGGAAGTTTTGATAGATTCAGACTTTCTTTATAGTGATAGGTACCGTGTGAGATCCACCCTGAGACCAATTCCATTAGGCGCCAACAACAAAAGGATCAACCTGGACACCTCTGGAGTAACCCCGAAAATTCGCGATCTGGCTGAACAATGGCGTCAAGGGCTCACCAACAAAGACGCAATCGCTGACACATTCCTGACACGGCTTCGTTCAGATTTCACCTACAAATTGGAACCTGAGCCTCCTCCCACTGACACGCATCCCCTGGAATACTTTCTAACAGAGAGCAAGACAGGTAATTGCGAATATTTTGCCGGCGCGATGGGACTACTTCTTAGATCTGCGGGCATCCCGGCCAGAGTGGTGGAAGGTTTTTATGGAATGGAGACCACGGATGTTCCAAATGAATTTCTGGTGAGATTTTCAAGGGCCCACGCGTGGGTGGAAGCGAATCTGGACGGAGAGAACTGGACCACTTTGGACCCAACGCCGATTACTCAATACACCGGGCAGCCGGATAATCCATTTGAGGCATTGACCGACTTCTATGATCAGATCAACTACATTTGGGTCATGCATGTGGTTAACTATGACAGAAGTGATCAGAGACGGATTATTCGCGCTATTAGGGACGCGATTTATGGCAGGGGTCAAATCGCTAAACAAATCAATATCAAAAATGGCCTCATCATTTTAGGAATAGTCTTGGGATTATCCATAGTGATCCTTATGGCCATGAAGCTCCTTATATCCAGGAAGCGTCATGTATCAGACGTTTATCAGGGTGTGATGAATGACATGCGCAAGATGGGTATTCTGTCTGAACAAAGTGAATGGCACGAAAGGAACACCGAGAACATACTCCAACAGGCGCCTTCACTGGAAAAGCCCCTGAACAATTTTAATGATCAATACCTGAACGCAAGATTTGGCGGATTAAATGGAGGATCTACCGATCCATTGAAAAAGGCCGGCAAGGATCTCGTAGAAGCGGCCAGGGAATCCCGGACTTGATGGAAATAATATTTAACATGAGCGCTATTGCTTTACATACCTAATCTCTCCACATGATCCACGCCCTTAACCGCTTTGAGAGCGTCCACAATCTTGTCCAAATGCTTAAGGTCCTTGACGAATACCTTAAAAGTGCCGCTGGCTTTATCAGTGTCCACTGTTTTGACTGTGGCTTCGGCAATGTCCGAATCATTTGATGAAAATACTCCGCTTATTGCAGCGAGAAGACCGGTTCTATTATTGGAGTCCACCCTGATTTTCGCCAACCAGGGATGTTTCTGTTCTTTATCCCAGTCGACTTCCAGCAATCTTCTACTATCAGCCACTTCAAGGTTCGCACATCCCTTATGATGGACAGTAACGCCTCTGCCTCTGGTTATAAATCCCTTTATTGGATCTCCGGGAAGTGGACTGCAACATTTTGCGAAATTTACCATAATATCCGACAACCCCTGGACGGTAACACCGCTTTTTGAAGTAGCCCTGGCTTCCCTTTTGAATAGTATGTCTTCATGGAGTTCAGCCTTTGCCTTCTCCCTTTCAGTTGCTGGAACAAGCTTTGTTATGACTACCTTTGGCGATATTCTTCCAAATCCGATGGCCGCGTATAGGTCCTTTTCAGTGCGAAGGGAATGATCAGAGGCAACCTCAAGAATTTCACCAGACTTCTCCGCGTGGCTGATTTCAAGGCGCCATTTGCGCAACTCCCTTTCCACGCTTTCCCTTCCCATATCTATCGCCCTCTCTCGCTCCAAAGAGAGAACATAGTGCCTGATCTTTGTTCTTGCCCTTCCTGTTTTTACATATTTCAACCAGTCCTTGCTCGGCTTCTGGTTCGAGGAGGTAGTGATCTCAACCATATCCCCGTTTTGTAGCTGGTATTTCAGGGGGACCATTTTCCCGTTGACCTTTGCGCCTATGCAAGTATGGCCCACTTCAGTATGAATCGCGTAGGCAAAGTCCAATGGCGTCGCGCCCTTTGGGAACTCCTTCACATCACCATTGGGTGTAAAGACATGGACTTCATCAGGATAAAGATCCACCTTAACAGACTCAAAGAACTCGTTGGCGTCCTCCAGCTCCTGTTGCCATTCCATTGCCTTCCGGAGATGATCCACCACTTTTGCGTCCTCTCCGTCCACTGATCTTCCCTCTTTATATGACCAATGGGCGGCTATTCCATGCTCTGATATCAGATCCATCTCATGTGTTCTTATCTGTATCTCTATCCTTTTTCCTTCAGGTCCGATTACGGTTGTATGCAACGATTGATAACCATTACTTTTGGGCATGGCCACATAATCCTTGAATCTGCCGGGCACGGGTCTCCACAGACTGTGTATCAAACCAAGGACCGCGTAGCACTGACTCACACTGTCAAGTATTATTCTGAATGCGGTTATGTCATGAACCTGGTCCAGTTCTATGTTCTGATTAAGCATCTTTTTGTGAATGCTCCATATGTTCTTTGTACGCCCCTTGGTTTCAGGTTCTATATTGTACTGTTTAAGCTTATCGTTTATTATCTCAAGGACTTTGTTCTTATAGGCCTCGGTCTCCTGGACAGTGCTTTCAAGACGGTGTTCAATGTCCTCGTAAATCCCCGGTTCCAAATGCCGGAAGGAGAGATCTTCCAAACTGGTGCGCAGCCAATGAATTCCTATGCGACCGGCCAAAGGAGCGTATATATCCATTGTCTCTCTGGCAATGCGTTTTCTGGCCTCTGGCGATAGGTGACTCAATGTTGTCATGTTATGGAGCCTGTCGGCCAATTTCACCAGCAAAACCCGTATGTCTTTGCTCATGGCCAGGATCATCTTCCTGAAGCTCTCAGCCTGGCGATCAGCTTTGGATTGAAATTCCATCTTACTGATCTTTGTTACTCCATCCACAAGCACTGATATTTCCTCTCCAAAATCCCTCTCAAGGTCCTTAACTGTTGTTAGGGTATCCTCAACAGTGTCGTGAAGCAGGCCGGTAATTATTGACGCCTCATCCAGGCCCATTTGAGCGAGAATGCCCGCAACAGCCACAGGATGCACCAGATAGGGCTCCCCAGACCTGCGAATCTGATCCGCGTGAACCCTTGCTGAATAAAAATAGGCAGCGCTCAGGAAATCCGTATCCGCGTCCTGATAATAGGACTTCACAAGTTCCAATATCTCGCCAAAGCGCATCGAAGTGTTTATGTTGTTATTGATCATTCTGTAACTTATTTGATGTTTTCAATTTTTTGTAATTTTTTTTCTTTATATCTAAGACTGGTTAATGCTCATAACTGTTCCAAAAAGCAAACCCCAATGGAAGTGGTATTTTTTGTGTTAATTTACTTGGATCTTTTTCTTCCAGGCCTTTGATTCTCACCCTTTCCTTTCCTTTTTCTGAATAGGGTTTTAATGGGCGCGCCTTTAAAATCAAATGTCTCCCTTATTCGATTTTCCAGAAACCTTTTATATGAGAAATGTATTGATTCAGGGTAATTACAAAAAAACGCAAAGGTAGCCGGCCCGGTTTTCACCTGGGTTATATAGTAGATTTTTATTCTCTTGGAATTCCTATGCAAACCTGGCGGATGCTCAGAAAGCGCCTTTTCAAGGAATTTGTTTAACTCCCATGTGGGGACCCTCTTCCTGTAGTTCTCGTATATTTCGTCGATAAGATTAAAGATTCTTGGAACGCGCGTCCCTTCCAACGCAGAAATCGTTAAAATAGGCGCATGATCGAGATATTTCAGCTCACGACGCGTTAACTCCACGTACTTTGAATGTGTGTTGGAATCCTTTGGGATAGCGTCCCACTTATTCAATAGGAGAATCAC
>CAZFJT010000009.1:0-6731 GCA_964519135.1 uncultured Syntrophales bacterium
GGGTAGGGGTATCTACACAATGCAATATTCACACTATGATTCAATGTAGCAATTGGGGCAAATATGATCTTATTTTTAAGAAATCTTGGATAAAACCCTGCCCCGAATCATCTCAGTGGCCACAGGGTTTAAATAATAATTTGCGATCCATTCTATGGCTGCTACGCATACAGCGTCTCCAAATCCGAATAGCGCCTGATTGTCAGGGACATCTATTTTGTAGTCATCCGCGGCCATTAGCCTTGCGCATTCCCTTGGGGTCAGCAGCCGAACAGAGTATTGGCCATTGCCGGCCTTGAAAAGTATCTGTCTCCCGCTACCACCCCTTGGGGTTCTCAAACACCCGGCGATACCGTCTGTCCTCAGCTCGGCCATTGTATTTTTGTTCCGGACTCGCCTGAATATTGCGCCATATGACCAGCCTGAACCATTTATCATCGATTCAGCAGTTTGCCTGTGCTTATGGCTCATCTGATTCAGAAGATATTCAGCCCTTTTTCTGGACCACCACCTTGGCGAATCTTCAGGCAAATCTTCCAATATATTTTCCAGTCTAAGGCGCTGAGTCGTGGGGACCGGTAATGACCTTAATTTCCAGTTCAGGTTTTTATGTTTCCTTATAAATTCCGCCAGCCGCGTAGGTCTAAGTTCATTTTCTTCCAGAAATTCTGGCCTGTGAAAACCAGGTAAGTTCATAGATTCATCCAATGTGGCCACAATAAATAAACGCAGCCTACTCTGTGGGGTAAATTTCAGAGCGTCCAGAAAGAATGCGTCCGTTGAGTATCCCAGGTTATTCAGGGATTCAATTGCGTCATAAAAATCCAGGCCTTTATTGGATGATAGAAATCCAGGCACATTCTCAAGCAAAATCATCCTGGGCTTTTTTTCCTTCATATCTTTAATTATTCCAATAAATCCCCAAAACGCGGATGACTGACCTGAGCGAAGACCTTTTCTTGAGCCTGCAAGAGAAAGATCATTGCACGGGAATGACGCGGTGGCTAATGTTACTTGCGGGATACGATTACCGGATAGCTCATGGACATCGCACAGAATGAATGGATCGGAAGAGCTCTGAAAGTGGGCTTTGTACATCTCATGTTTTTTTCCATCAATATCATTGGCAAAGGACACTTTCCATCCAGCCTTCTCCAGACCCATGCGCATCAAACCGACTCCTGCAAAAAACTCGGCCACTGTCCTTTCCGAGTACACGCCTGAGTATGATTGATCAGATCCCTTTTTAACCCCTGTCTCTATGGTCTTTACACAACCGGGCAAATCAGTGGCCAAATCGCTCGCCCACAATCTCAACACATTCCAGCCTCTTGACAAAAGGTCCGCTGTATTTGACAGGTCCCTGTTTATATTTCCCCTGATCTTTTTTATCCAATATTCTTTTTTTTCGGATTTGGAATTGATGAATTGATCTTCAAGGCAGGTTAGGCCCCTTCTGACCCATTGTCCTCCATGCCAGTAGTCCCCATCCACAAAAATGACCAGACCTGTGGATGGGATTACAAGGTCCGGCTTGCCTGGCAGATTTTCATTTTTTAGTCTATATCTGATTCCTTTGGACCAAAGAGCTTTTCTCAAATCCATCTCTGGTTTGGTATCCTTTGAAGCCACCTTCCGCATTATATCGGATATTTCGCTATCAGTACGATATTGGGGCTTAAGACTCATAGTAATCCCGATAATTTCAATATTTACAATTTATTATATTTCATCATGAATTGTATGGGCGGCTATGAATTCTTATCTACTTTTCTCCTTATAAGCTCTCTGAAACCGTTCAATTCCGCCTCATCCCTGAAAACCCTTTTAGGAATAACGCTGAACTCATTCTTACCATGATACATGATGAAAAACTCCTGATTCTCTATCCACCTTTTATACAGCTCCCATTTCAAGTGGGAATCAATATCCTCGGTCTTAAATTGAATGCCTTCCTCGCTGAATACCAATTCATACTGTTGTTTAAGCTTTTCAGACCCTCTGTATAATTGAATAGGCACGATAAACAAAGCGCAAATCACTACAAGAAGCAACAATACGGTTGCGCATAGAGCAGCCATACTCAGCCATGACAATCCATGGGTCTTAATCCAGTAAACCGCTACCAATGCGGTAATAGCCGCGACTGCAAGGTCCAGCTTCAGTGTCATGGTCCTGGTGAAGTGAAACCTGGCCGCTTTTATGTATTCTTGCCTATTGTATTTGAATCTTAAAATAATTGGCTCGGACATCTACGCCTCCACGCGCCTAAATATATCAGAATACAAATGCCATGATCGAAAAAGTTCGATGGTTATTTTTTTTCAAATCCAACTTATTTACTATTATGGAGGGGCTACGGATATCAGTATTATTCATTCTGCTATTAGGTTGTAATATCGGAAAATATTGCACGAACATGCCAATGACTTCGGCTGTCTACTGTGATAGGATATTCGCCTGGAGATCATACTAAAGAGGAGCGGACATGACCCAGACGAAACGCATCAATAAAGACTCTTTGATCGCGGAGAAAGAGGCCGGAGAAGATACGCGTATTTCAGAAGATGAGTATGAAGATCATCTAGATTACTGCGCGGCTGTTGAAGCAATTGACGAAGCTTTAAATAAAGGCGGAATGAAGAGAACGCGGGATTTCGCTAAAGAACTCGGGTTCGATTCCTAAAATTGTGGTACGAGTCCCATATACTGCCCAGGGCACAAAGGGATATAAAGAAGCTCCAAGTCAAAGATCTTCAAGGATCAATCTTACAGACCTGCCTTAATGAACTGGAGGAAAATCCTCGTCCAAGTGGATGCTTGCAAGTGAAAGGGCAAAAAGGTCTTTAACGATATGACCCGTCTTGTTAGAGAGATGCAAAGCAACGCAGATTTTTTCGCTTAAGATCCAGTTTCAGGGTTCTTATGGTTTTCCACTGAACCCCCGGCCACAATATTCCAAAATTGATCAGGTAAATACCAAGTCTCTATATATTAAGCCCCATATCATATAATATTTATATAAGTTCAGTTTACTTGACTTTTTTGGCGCTGCATAATAAGGTCCGGCCTGCCTGTAGGGTGTTTTTTATTCCATGAGGTTTTTATTCCATGAGACCCCACAGAAGAGTCCAAAGAGGTTTTTCTCCCCACTCCACAGGTATTGGAGCGCTAAAGAATATAAGAATCGTGATGGTGGGCGTTACCCATCCAGGGAACATTGGGGCAGCATCGCGTGTCATGAAAAATATGGGTTTACATGATCTTATTCTTGTTTCTTCATGTGATTGTGGACCTAATACTGAGGCGTACAGCATGGCCTCGGGCGCATATTCCATTGTGGAATCGTCAAATAGATTCGAGTCCCTGGAGGAGGCCATATATGATTGCTCCATGGTTGTGGGAACCTCCGCGAGAATAGGATCCAAGAGATCGTACTCCAAGACCCCTGAAGAGTTGATTCCAAGATTATTGGACGCAGCCCTTAACGCCAAGGTGGCCATAGTTTTTGGAAGGGAATCCAAGGGGCTTTCCAATGAGGAACTGAAACTTTGCGACCAGCAAATGATAATCCCCACGGACAGCGAATTTGCGTCCCTGAATGTGGCCCAGGCCATAGCAATAATTTCAGCCGAGATATTT
Organism: uncultured Syntrophales bacterium; assembly: GCA_964519135.1. Classification (GTDB taxonomy): domain Bacteria; phylum Desulfobacterota; class Desulfomonilia; order Desulfomonilales; family Desulfomonilaceae; genus CAZFJT01. The sequence goes on from CAZFJT010000009.1 coordinate 3,643, forward strand.
AGGATTTCCTGCAAGCCCATAGGATTCCAGGCAATAAAGCGAAAACCCGCCCAAGTTCAGGCCAAAGAGGAGATGTACCAACATATGGAAAACGTATTGATAAGGGCCGGATTCCTGCCTGAAGACAATCCTTTAAGAATGATGAGGGACATTAGAAGAATATTCAACAGCGCTGATATGGATGAAAGAGATGTAACAATAATCAGAGGAATGTTCAGGAAGATGCTCAATATGATCCAGATAGCTGACAAAAGGATCAAAGACCTGGAGGACCATGAATCGAGCCATCCATTGGAGTAACTAATAAATATGAGTTTATTTGCAGCAGCTTATCCATTAATTGATCCTGTTATAGTCCAAATAGGTCCATTGGCGATCAGGTGGTACGGAATGATGTACCTCATGGGCTTCATAGTTGGATATCTTGTAATCAGGAGCGAGCTGAAACGCAGAAATGGGCCTATTCCTCTTGATGCGGCTGAAGACATGCTTTTTTACATAATCATCGGCCTGCTCCTTGGGGCTAGGCTCGGCTATGTTCTGATCTACAACTTACCCTATTACACAACTTCGCCATTGGACGCTTTAGCCTTTTGGAAAGGCGGAATGAGCTTCCACGGGGGATTGGCGGGAGTAATCATCGCAGGATTCGTTTTCGCGAGAAAATACAACGCTGACTTTCTGGAGCTTGCTGATATCGGAGCGCTTGCTGCGCCAATAGGTTTGATGCTTGGCAGAATAGGCAATTTTATCAATGGCGAGCTTTATGGGCGTGTCACTGATTTGCCCTGGGGAATGGTATTTCCAGGAGGTGGCCCAGAACCCAGGCACCCTTCACAGCTATACGAATCTGCCCTTGAAGGGCCTTTTCTGTTCCTAATCCTTTGGGGATTGAGAAAAAGAGCAAAGCGTAATGGTCAGATACTGGCCGCTTTTCTAATCGGGTACGGGATCATTCGATTTATGGTGGAATTCTTCAGGGAACCCGACATCCAAATAGGCTTCATAGCAGGTTTGTTCACAATGGGTCAGATGCTGTGCGCGATCATGATTCTTATTGGAGCGTATCTTCTGGTTCATGTCAGATATCAAAAGGTAAAACAAGAGGGCGAATAATCATGGCAAAAAGACATCTTTTTATTCTCAAGATCTGGGCCGTAGCCCTTTTGATAACTCTAATGTGTTTTCAGGCCATCGCCAAGGCCCCAAATAGAGACAATGCGCGTCTTTCTCCTGTTATCCACTATTTAATGGGGGGCGCTCCTGTCCCAACTCCAAAGCAACCAAAATCGTTGAAGCCAGTAACCACAAGTAATGAACTGCCTTTACCTTCATGGGATTACCCTGCCACAGCAGGCGCGGATCGTCCAACAGCGCAATTTGATGAGGATCATGAGATTGAGTCCACCGCCGGCCCTGATAAATCAGAAGAGGAAGATCAAGGACATAAGAACCGGATATCCAATAAAAAGGAGAGCGATCCTCAGATAGCAAAGGCCTTGGTAAAGTTGAACGAAGCTTTGGCCTCCAAGGATATTAGGGCCATGGCAACTAGCCATTCCAGTCTGGCCAGGGCTCTTCTGGATAAGAACAGGGAAAAAGAGGCGTTACAACATTTGTACAAGGCCATCAAACTATACGCGGACTTGAAAGACGCCAGGCTCAGAAGTTTGGATTATCTATTGGTCGGGCAAATATTCCTTGATCGATTCAAGTACAACCTTGCATTGAAATACCTTGAAGAGGCGAGAAAAATTATTCCTGAATCAGAGATTAAGCGCTTTCCCAAGTGCCATTTGAGACTGCACAGGACCAATGAGGCTAAGCTTCTCTATTCAAAAGCCCTATCAATATCCGAAAAAAATAAGAATTCAGAGGAAATGGCCGGCGTTTACATGGAATTGGGGGAAATAGAGGTCTCAAACTCAAATTTCTCACAGGCAAAGAAAATCTTTCTCAAAGCCCGGGCGCTGTTAAGACAAAGCCCGCGCAAAGAACTCCTTGGCGTTTGTTTGCTGAGTCTTTCCTATGTGGAAATGAAATTAGGCGCAATAGAAAAGTCCAGGCAAATATCGGCGCAAGGGGAAGAATTACTGAAAGATTGTTCTATGTACGATCTCAACGGTCTGAGTTTACTGGTGAAGGGCCTGAATGCCCATAGGAAAGGCAAGATAATAATTGGCGTCAAATACATAACATCAGCCTTGAACCATTATTCCAAGTCAGGGGACAGGTCAATGGAGGCCACTGCAAGGCTGGCCTTAGGAGAATTGGAGACCGACCGTTCCAGACTGACCGCTGCTCTTGCCCATTCCGGAAGATCGTTAAAAGAATTTAGAATACTTTCCGACCTTAGAGGTGAATCAGCGGCCTTGGAACAGATCGGAAGAATATATTATCTAAAAGGTTATGTGAGAAAAGGCCAGGAATACGCTCAGGAGGCGTTGGCGATAGCAAAAAAGATTGGGGCAAGAAACCAAATGGCTTCGTCCAGAGCTATTTTGGCAAGGATACATTCCAGTCTTGGAGATGTTGACTTTGCATGGAAAATGCTCAGAGACGCCCGAGCTGATTGCCTGGCTACCGAATCAGAATGGCATATGGCCAATGTAAACCTCATAATGGCCGAATTCAGGATTTATAGGGAGGCCTCTGAAAGAGCTGTTCAGTCACTAAAGAACGCTGAAAAGGCCTTTAGCTCAATAGGGGATAAAAGGGGCCTTGCTGAATGTGAACATGTTTGGGGATTGCTCTACGAACTTAGAGGAAGGGGAGACAGGGCCGCGGCAAAATTTCGAAAGGCCTATGAAGCTCATCGCGAACTTTGGGATCGCCTTGGCCAGGGTCGGGACCTTACGGCCCTTGGAGTTAATGTCAAAAATAAGGGAGACTATGAGCTTGCTCTGGAGTATTTTGACCAGGCAATGGACCTTAGAAAGGGCGCGGATAACCTAAGGGGAGTGGCCGCAAATTTGGGGAACAAGGGCAATGTCTTTAGACACCAGGGCAAACTGGCTAAGGCAATGGAAAGTTTAAATAATTCCCTTGAGATATACAGACAGATCGGAGACATAAAGGGCGAAGCCGAC
>CAZFJT010000009.1:6741-17814 GCA_964519135.1 uncultured Syntrophales bacterium
CAAACCTGGCTAATGTCCACGGCGCCAGGGGCGCATATTCAAATGGGCTAAGACTTTTGACACAAGCTTTAGAGCTTCACAAGGAGATCCAGGATTTAAGGGGAATGGCCGCGGATCTTGCAGCAATGGGGAAGCTGAACCTGGCAAAAGGTGATCTCGAAGAATCCCACGCCGCGCTGGTGGACGCGGAGCGGATAAACTCCAGGATACATAATCCAAGGGGTGAGGTGGCCATCCTTGTTGAGGCAGCGCTTCTTGAGAGGGCAAAGAAGGATACCAATAAATCTTTAAGCCTGCTTAATTCAGCGTTGAAAATCGCCTCATCAATTGATGATTCCAGAGCTATTTCATCCATATATTTAAAAAGCGCAGGGGTTTATAAAGATAAGGGCGATAACCCCAAGGCATTGGAGTTATTAAGGAAAGCCTTGGCAATGATGAGAGACCATGAGGATAGGCTGGGCGAGCTTTGGGCTCTTGGTAGAATGGGCGTAATTCAGGTTGAAACAGGTGAGTATGAATCAGCGCTAAGGAATCTGGGCAAGGCTGTGGAATTGCGCACAGAGCTAGGTTTTGCTTCATCAGAGGGTCTTGAGCTGGACTACCAAATTGGGGCTATTTACGAGGGCTTCAAGGATTATGAAAAGGCTCTGGATCACTACCAAAGAGCGCTGGCCAGGGCGCAGATATCAGGCGTTCAGACTACACTGGGCAAGACCTATGATCGTATGGGCGCGATTTATTACAGGCTTGAAGAGTATGATAAGGCAAAGGAATTTTTAGGAGACGCCCTTAGAATACACTCTGAAACAGGCAATACGGCAATGCGAAAAAAGGAGCTCATCCGATTGGGGGATGTTTTGAGCAAGCTCGATGAGCCTGAGGAAGCATTGAAAAATCAAATGAAGGCGCTCACCCTTACCAGGGAGACAGAGGACCTTCAAGCCCAGTCGAGGGTTTTAACCAGAATAGGAACATTGTATCAATTGCTTGGCAGACCGAGGGCGGCTCTCCAATATTATAGCCAGGCTAGGGATTTGAGGCGCCAGTTGGGTGATATGAGGGGCGTTAATGAAAACTATCTGCAAATCGCCCTTATAACGTCCATTCTAGGCAATTTTCAGAGCGCGGTGGAGGATCTGAAAAAGGCCTTTGAAATAGCCCAGCGTTCAGAGGATAGGAGTATGCTCTGGAAGGCCTACTTTGTAATGGGCCGCGCATTACAAGGAAAGAGAAGATACGGAGAGGCCTTGGAATCTTATAGAAAGGCCATAACCGTATTGGAGGCCATGGAGGCTGATATCATTGAAGAATCCGATGAGGATAACTTCATTTTCGGCGGCAAGGTCGCTTTATTTGAGACAACTCTGCGTGTTCTTATGAGGCTTGCCAGAAAAAACCCAAAAGGCGCTTATGATAATCAGGCTTTAAGAATAGTGGAAAAGCTCAAGTCCGCGGAATTCGAGAACACACTTTCAAGGACTAATGTGGAGAGTTTCTCTGACATTCCCCAAGAGCTTATTATAAAAGAAAAGAGTGTCAAACTTGCCCTAAGGCAATTGCACTCCAGGATTTCGGAAGAATTGTCAAAAGTGAATCAGAATAAGGGGCTTATAGACAATTTGGTTAAACAGAGGCGAATCAAAGAGAAAAAACTCACTGAGCTGAAAACCAAGTTCCTTGAGGATTATCCCTTTTATAGTGAATTGAGGTACCCACAGCCCGTCTCTGTGCAACGTTTGCAAAGGCAGGCCATCAACCCTAAAGAAGTGATCCTGGAATATATGGTCACCAGGAGCGCGACCTATGTGTTTGCCATGGATCAAAGGCATTTTTATACATATTCAATCGATTACCCATTAAAAGATATTCAAAGGGATGTGGATGAAGTTATCAGGCCGTTTCAAACCAACCAGAGTCAAACCGGATGGGACCCATCAGTGGCATACAGGCTTTACTCCAAACTGGTTAGGCCTGTGGAAGACTTCATAAAGGATAAGGAAAATCTGGTAATAATACCAAGTGGACCATTGACCAAGCTACCCTTTGAGATTTTAGTAACATCCGAGAGTCATAGGACAAAGCGTTTTTGGTCGGCCTCAGACAGACCTTCTCACTTGGTTGAGAGATATTCGATCTGTTACTTTCCCTCAGCTTCCTCTCTATCCCATGTCAGACTAAGAAACAGGGATAAAAAGCCTGGCTGGGTCATGGTGGCTTTTGGCGCCGCCCAATACGACCAGGACAATAAACACTCTGAAATGAACAGGGGCGCGGAAAAACTAATATCAGCGTTTCGTCCTGTTTCAAGCTCCTATAGGGCAAAGGAGTTGAAAATATCCGACCTGCCGTCCACAGAAGAAGAAATAGCCGAGATATGCAAGATTGTGGGATCGCCCTTTCAAACCTATCTGAGGGAGCAGGCCACAGAGACGCTTTTCAAAAGGGCCGACTTGAGAAGGTACGCCTACATACATTTGGCTACCAGGGGAGTTCTATTACCCAGCGCAGGCAAGTTATGGCAAAGACCGGCTATTGTGTTCACATTGTTCGGAGATAAGGAAAATGACGGCTTTCTTGAGCTGGGCGAAGTATTCGGCCTGAAATTGAACTCAGACATGGTAACCCTCTCCTCTGCAATGGCGCCCACATCGGGCCAATCTTACACAGGAAATAGCCTCACTGCTCTGGCCAGGGCATTTATATTTGCAGGAACCGATTCACTCATAACAGGCCTTTGGCAAGGCCCAAGGGACACGGCAATAATGCTGTTCGCCGAAATGTACAGAAATCTTGGTGTGGGCTCCAAGGCCAAGGCCCTCAGACAAGCCAAAATACGGGCCCTGGAAAATAAGCTCACATCCCACCCATATTTTTGGGGAGGATTTGTTCTCTATGGGGATTGGAGAATATCATTTGAACAGGATTTTAATAAGATTGATCCAGACAAAATGAAATTCAAGGGTATCTCCACATGGCAAAGGATGTTGAGTTTGTGACTAAGAGATTATAAAATATTAAAATTGGTAAATGTAGAAACTGAAGTCCACAAGACAATCTTAAGTAGGCAAGCGCTATGCCGGCAAAAGAAACGAGACATATTGACGCCTTATCCTTAGAGCTACATGGCGAAAAGATTTCTGCAAGGACATTTCTTCAAAGTGTAAATAGCTTTTTCGGGATAGTTAATGAAGTCACTGAGGAGTTTTGTGGAAGAAAGAACATGATAAATTGGATTGTCACCGTTAGCTCCGGAAGCGCAAAAATCAATGTTATCCCTGAACTTGCCATGTACACTATTCCTCCCATAAAAACAATTATGTTGACGCATTTTATTGGTAATGGATTTGAACGAATCGAAAAATTCGCAAAAAGACCACAGTATTTTACAGAAAAGGCTCTTAAGCACACCATGAGTCTGGCCTCGAACATTGATGGGGAATTGAACTCCATAAAGGTGGTTTATAATGGGAAAATGAGTTTAATAACTTCCCAAACAGCCGCTAATACCAGCACACTTTTAAAAACTGCTTATAAAGATTGGGGATCAGTGGAGGGAGTCCTTTGTGAGCTCTCTGATAAAAGAACTACGCATGTGTCTATATACGATGACCTAACAGACACGTATATTAAATGCAAGACGAACAAGGACACTCTAATGAGCATGTACGGATCGTTTCATAAGCGGATTCTTGTATCAGGTCAGATTAATTATTACGAAAGTGGACAAATAAAGCATATTGAGGTGGAAGAATTCGAAGTTTTTCCCGGTCCCGATCAGATACCAAGTTTTGAGGATGTTCGAGGAATATTGGGGGCAATTGAGTGAAAGTCGAGCAGAGGTACTGGGATTCAGTTTGTTTTTTGGGGTGGTTGAAAAATGAACAAGAAAAACAAGAGGCTTGCAGGAATGTTCTGGAAGCCGTGGACACTGGCCGATTATTAATAGTTACATCGGCCATAACTTTGGTTGAAGTTATAAAACTCAAAGGCGCGACTCCTGTTAATCAAAGTGATTCGGAAACAATAGAAAGGTTCTTCAAAAATCATTATATACGTGTTCAAAACGTTGACAGGAAAACCGCGGAGATAGCTAGATCATTGATTTGGAAACACAAATCAATACAACCCAAAGACGCCATACATTTGGCCACAGCTAAAAAGCATCAAATATCTATTTTTGACACATTTGACGAGCAGCTTATAAAATTCGACGGTAAGATTGGACAACCAGCCATTAAAATTGGCCGGCCTCACTTAGAAACCCAGACTGATCTCTTTGAATAACGGCATATTAGTAACAGGATTTATATATCAATGGATACGGAAAAAATCAAACAAGCCGCGGAAATGATCAAAGCAGCGTCAAGGATAGTGGTTTTCACTGGCGCGGGAATATCTACTGAATCAGGAATCCCGGACTTCAGGTCACCAGGGGGTATCTGGTCTAAATACAACGCGGATGATCTCACGTATCAGAAATTTGTAGCCAGTGAGGAAAACCGTAAGATTTACTGGAAATATGATCAAGAAAGATACCCTGCAATGAGAGACGCGAAACCCAACGCGGCCCACAATGCGATCTTGAAACTGGAGAAAATGGGTAAGCTTATCGGATTGATCACCCAAAATATAGACGGCCTCCATCAAGACGCGGGCTCCTCAAAGAGTATGACCTATGAATTACATGGGACGGTTCGCGAGGTGGGATGCCTGAAATGTGAGGCAAGGTGGCCAAGGGAAGAAATAACCGACCTGATGGAGAAGCATGGAATTGAAGCCCCATTGTGTTCCATATGCCAGGGCCCTTTGAAAGTTGCAACCATAGCGTTCGGTCAAGCCATGCCTGAAAAGGTGATGATGAGGTCCTTTGAACTGGCGAATAGCTGCGATCTGTTTATAACGGTAGGGTCTTCCCTGGTTGTGCAGCCCGCGAATTTGTTGCCTTTGCAAGCCAAAAAAGCGGGCGCGAAGTTGATATTACTAAATTTGTCCAATACGCCCTATGACGAGCTAATGGATGTGATTATAATCGGCAAGGCTGGAGAGAGCATGGCCGCAATCATGGAGTATTTGAGAGGCTTAAAATCCACCTAAACAGCGCAAAAGTATAAACCGGCCGACTGGAGTATAAACTCGATCGACCGGAATAATCTCGATTTGCAGATAGAATGATTAACGCTTTGAGAATTGGAAGCTGGCCCTTGCGCCCCGTTTTCCGTATTTTTTCCTCTCCTTGACCCTTGAGTCACGGGTTAGGAATCCGGCCCTTTTCAGTGGGCTTCTGTATGAGGAATCCACTTCCAACAATGCCCTGCTGATCCCATGTTTGACTGCGCCCGCTTGTCCGGACAAACCGCCTCCATGAACCCTGGCTATCACATCATATCTGCCGCTTGTTTGTGTGATTTCAAAGGGCTGCATAATGATCATCCTTGAGGTCTCTCTTCCGAAATACTCGTCAAGGGCTCTGTTGTTTACAACCATTCTTCCGTTTCCAGCTCTTAAACGTACCCTTGCAACAGCGTTTTTGCGCCTGCCTGTCGCGTAAAATTCATTTTCATTCATGGAGTGGCTCCACTGCTCTATTTATAAATGTCAGTTCGTAGATACTAGAAATTATGGCTTACAGGTTTCTGCGCAATGTGACGATGCTCAGCTCCCGCATAAACCTTAAGCTTACTCAATTGACGCCTGCCTAGAGAATTCCTGGGCAACATGCCTCTCACAGCCAGTCGAAACATTCGCTCCGGTTTTTCCCTGAGCATCTTGTCCGCTCTGGTTTGTTTTATTCCGCCAGGATACTGGCTGTGTCGATAGTAAACCTTATTGTAAAGTTTCTTACCAGTGAGCCTGATCTTGTCGGCGTTGATAACTATAACGAAATCACCCACATCCACATGATTGGCGTATTGGGGTTTATGTTTTCCCTTTAATAACTTAGCGGCTTCTGCGGCCACTCTGCCCAGGGGTTTTCCCTGCGCGTCCAGGATGAGCCATTGTTTTTCAACTTCTCCTGGTTTAGGGCTCCAGGTTTTCATTGGGACACCTCATCTGACATATAAACTCTGATAATTAACACCATGGCCTGCGGCTGTCAAGTTAATTTAATCATGTGGCTCTTTCATCCACTTCTCCTTGCCGGTTTTAACCGGCGCACTAATCCCTCAGTTGTTGGCGGCAGGGAGGAGTGAGGAGAGAATCTGGGGATGGAAGTAGCGTGAGCCGAATCGGATCTCCCGCCAACAGGCTCAACGCCGCGCCCCCAATTACTGAGGAGTTACCATGTTTTAGGTATTCAGGGCCAGTTTGAACCCGGCCTCAACCGCGTTTCCTATTCTGCCGACTTTTGCGGCGTCACCTATAATTGCGACTTCCACTCCAATGTCCTTCAGTGATTCGGCTAATGACGACTCGGGTCTCGCTCCCATGGCCAGGACTACCGTGTCCGCAGGCATATCAACATCCTGGCCGTTAGCGTCCGTATAAACCACCTTATCCGGATGGATCTCTTTCATTGTAGCGCCTGAGATGAGCTTGATGTCACGTTCTCTGAGGTCCTTCATAAGAACCCATCTTGTGGAGGGACCCACATCCTGGCCGAATTTCGGCCCCATTTCCAGGACAGTGACCTCCTTTGTGCCTTTAGTAATGAGTTTTTTCAGGGTCTCCGGGCTTTCAGCGGAGTGGAGGGTCAGAAAATATAATTGCTCAGGTGATATGGTTCCTATGGACGCGAGGTACACAGCGGTCTCCAGCCCCACAGATCCGCCGCCGACAACAACCACGCGCTTACCTGTTGATTTAATTCCTTTGAGCACATCCCACGCCTGTACCACATTGGGCATTTTCACCGCTTCAATGGGGGGTTCGAATGGGGCCGCGCCGGTGGCCACAACCACCATGTGGAGGTTTTCGCTCTGCACTAGCTCTGGTGTGGCCTCAACTCCCAGGCGAACCTCTATACCCAAATTGTTCAGCATTGTGTTGTAGTACCTGAACAGGTTCATTAATTCAGGTTTGCCAGTGGATTCAGCCGCCCAAAAGACCTGACCGCCCAGATAATTTTCCTTTTCTATCAGAGTTACATTGTGTCCCCTCTGGGCAGCCGTAATCGCGAACTCGCAACCTGCCGGGCCCGCGCCAACCACCATAATTTTTTTAGCTCCATCGGTTTTGGTAATTTCTGTTTCCTTTTCCAAACCTGCCCTTGGATTAACCATACAGCCCACTGGTTTGAGCTGGAAAACATGGTCAAAGCATCGCTGATTGCAAGCCACGCATCTCCTTATTTCGTCAAAAGCTCCCCTTTTTGCCTTGTTCACGAATTCAGGATCAGCGATCAATCCCCTGGCTACTCCCACCAGGTCAGCTATGCCCTCCTCAAGCACAAATTCCGCTATCAAGGGATCATTTATCCTATTGCAACCTACCACAGGAACATCAACTGCTTCCTTTACCCCCCTGGCCAAATAAACGTACCCCGCTTGGGGAAGATCCATGGTTATCTGAGGCACCCTGCTTTCGTGCCAGCCTCCGGTGACATTGATCAGATCAACTCCCGCGTCCTGGCAGGCTCCGGCAAAGGCCCGTGATTCCTCATTGGTATGGCTGTCCGGCACAAAGTCGTTTCCGGCAATACGAATCATGACCGCCACACTATCGCCGGCTGCTTCTTTTACCTTTTCCACTGTCTCCACACCAAAACGCATCCTGTTCTCAAGGGAACCGCCGTACTCATCATCCCTGTTGTTGGTTTTGGGCGAAAGGAATTGGCAAATCAGATAGCCCGCTGATCCGAGTATTTCCACAGCGTCAAAACCGGCTTCTTTGGCCCTTTTGGTCGCGACGGCAAAATCATTTTGAACCCTCTCGATGTCCTCAAGGGTCATTGGAGTTGTTTGCTGCCTTGAAAAAGCGCTCACATAAGATGACGGCGCGAATACCGGTAATCCCTTAAAACTTGCAAATGAGTACGCGCCGGCCATGTATAGTTGAATCCCCACTTTGGCGCCTTCTTTGTGTATCGCGTCAACAAATCTTTTCAGACCTGGTATATCTTCATCTCTCTTGATCGAAAGGAAAGTATCCAGCCCGGAGGCCTCTTCATTGATCTCGGCGCCTCCTACGACTATCAAGCCGGCGCCGCCTCTGGCCCTGGCCGCGTAAAAATCTATGAAACGGTCGGTCATTGCCCCACCAGGGGTATAACCAAGATGCATCGCAGTCATGACCACCCTGTTGTCCAGTGTCATGGGGCCTGCTGTAACAGGTTCAAAAAGTTTACTGATCACTTGCGCCTCCAACTTTTAATTTGTTTGAAATAACTAGATATTACAATCACCCTGTCACGCAAAGAACCGGGCTTTGCGCTAATTGGGGTTTAGTCGTTAAAACCATCGTAACCATGAACAACCGGCCCCTGGGACTGTCCCACCCCTCCGGCCGAACCGGGCTTGGATAGGGCCGCTTCTATTCTCAGATCCATTACTCTGCGTTCAAGTGACGGAATTCTCCTGGTGTCGTTGTTCACGGACTTGAGACATTGCAAAAGGGTTTCCTGAAAATCAAGATCCGGAGACTCAGGTGTTGACTCTATTAAATCCAGGGCTTCTTGGGCTTTGCCCATACCCAACAAACAACGGCAACGCTTTATAACTGAACCTAGTTTGTCAGTAGCCGCCTGATTATAAAACTCCAAGGCCAGATCAAACTTGCCCGCGTTTACAAGGGTATCACCAAGAGCGCTTAAAGCGGACGCATTGTTTTTAAGCTCACCGGCCATTTGCCTTACTGTTTCCAGTTTTCCCAACTTGGCCATTTTGTGGGCAAGCATTAAGAAATGCCTGGGAGTCTTAACAAGCCTTGCAGGACCGGCTTCCTTAAGAGCCAAATAGTACAGTATTTCATTGCCCGAGCTCAACAGGTCCAGGTCTGGAAAGTCGTAATGATTATCAAGATCGAGTTCTTTTACTTGTTCCAATGTGGAAACTGCTATGGGTTTGAACACCTTCCTAATATCCACATGAACATCCACTGTTCTGCCTTGCAATTCCTCTTCCATATAATCAGCGGGAAATGTGAATTGGAATTTCCTTTTCTCACCGGACTTGGCCCCAGTGAAGCCTTGTTCAAAAGCCTCCAGTAAAAGGCCCCTGCCAAGGTATACATCCCAGTATTTGCCTGAAATGCTTGTAAATGGAACGCCATCTATCCAGCTACGGGCGTCGAAAATTACACGGTCCAGTTTTTCCGCAGGCTCATCGGTTTCCCGAAAAAAGGGTAAAAATGATATCAATTCCTGGGTGGGCATATCTTCATCTGATTTTACCTTGTCATAACCTTCTATCGCGGCCTCGGCAATACGGAATTCCTCTATCGCGGCCGAAGCCATTGCCGTATAAGCGTAAAAGGTCGTATCATCTTTAAGGTCTTCCCTATTGCCCAGCAGAAAATCCAATATCTCAAAGACCCGCTGTTTATAATATACGTCCATCTTCATCTGCTCATTGGCAAGGGCCCACATGTTCTTCGCCTTTTTCATGTCCGCCTTGGACATGTAATCTGTCTCATAATCTTCCCCAATCGATAAAAAGGCTCTTTTATATGGTTTTACCGGCCTGATGCCGAATCTTTCAGGATTCCTTTCATAGATTGAGCCGAAATAAAGCTGCATCTGTTGGGATCCTGAATTAGATTCTATGGGAATTCCCAATGATCTGACAAAATCAAGGGTGGTTCTTGCGTCGTCATAAGTCTCGCCCGGTAAACCAAATACTGAAAACAATTCAGTCTCCATTCCAAGGTTTTGGGCAAAGGACACATGCTCTCTCAGTCTACCGAGTTCTATCCTCTTGTTTGTCTTCTCCAGAACGCCAGGACTGCCGGATTCCAAACCAAACGCTATTGTATCAGCGGACGCGGCCTTCAAGAGTTTCAAGATATCCTTGTCAACAAGATCTTCCCTTGTTTGCATCCAAAAGGGGGTTTTTATACCGCGCCTGATCTTCTCTTCCAGAAGCTGCGCGGTCCTTTCTTTATTTTCCGTGAAATTGGGGTCCGCGAACCAGAACCTGGCAATCCCCTTGGAAGTAAGCAGTTCCATCTCATCAATTGTGCGCTCCACAGAGTGATACCTCACCTTGCCCTTGCATATACCCGGTGTGATACAAAACAGGCAGAAGTGGGAGCATCCCCTTGAGGAAATCATTATTGCCGTATCCTTTCCATTGAGGTTCAGCAAACCTTCCAAGTACGGCGATGGGTATAAATCCAAATCATCTGGTGGCTCAGGGCCCGGATTTGTGTCTGTAACTCCGTGCGCGCCCCTGAAAATCAAGCCTGGGGTTTCATCCAAAGATTCTCCAGCATAGAGTTTTTTGGCTATCATAGGGATCACTATCTCAGCTTCCCCCTGGACCAGGATATCCACGTCCTCAAGGTCCTCCAAACCTTTAGCGGGCATTAACATACCCTGGGGACCGCCCAAGATAATTTTGATATTTCTATGCCTGGATTTTATGTACCTGCATAGAAATCTGATCCGCCCCATGGTGCTTTGATAAGCCGTGAATCCAACAGCCACAGGATTAATTTTTCTTAGCCATTTCTCCAGGATGTTCAGATTAATGGGCCTGTCTAATACATCGTCAATAATGATTCCTTTAAAACCGCTTGCATTCAAAGAGGCGAGGATATATCCCAAAGAGATCGGAATACTCTCTGATTGCTCATAACCGACCTCATGATTCACGTTAATAAAAAGAAAAGACAAATTAACTCCTCCAAAGGATGGAAACCTATGAACTCGTAGTCCATTTACACCTGTGATCCGTTATATCCAACCAAAAAATTGACTACCGAGTGAGTCCATTTGATGGACTTTCAGCGCTAGGTTTCACTGTCTTGTTTGCATTGTTTCAAATTCAATGGCAAGTTGGACGACATCTCGGCCATATATGATGATTGTTAAACACCATGGCATCTTATAACATTTTTAAAGACGATTCGTTAATCCTTATAAAGTCCCCTGGAAAAGAACATGAAAAAGAATAGAAGTCCCTGGTATGGTGT
>CAZFJT010000010.1:0-5243 GCA_964519135.1 uncultured Syntrophales bacterium
TTGACGCAACACGACACGTTTGCCGGCTGGCTGGGCCATTTGTGTGACGCCTTGGTCAAATCTCTGAAAAAATTACCCGGAGTTGGGGAAAAGACCGCCACTAGATTTGCGTTTCACATATTGAACGCGGACAGCCGGGAGATTGAGGTCCTGCTAAGAAGCATATCAGAAGTTAAAGAGAAGCTGCGCCTTTGTTCAGAGTGTTTCCATCTTACTGACATTGATCCGTGTCGCATATGCTCTGACCCAAAAAGAAATCGCTCCGTTATTTGCGTTGTGGAAACCCCCCTGGATTTAATGACTGTTGAAAAGGCCGGTGAATTCAGAGGTCTATATCATGTCCTCCATGGACTTCTCTCGCCCATAGAGGCCATAGGCCCAGAGGAAATAAGGGTCAAGCCCCTCATGGCAAGGGCCTCCAAAGAAGACTTGCAAGAAATCATACTCGCATTGGACCCTTCAGTAGAAGGTGACGCCACAGCCACTTATATCAAAGGATTATTTAAAGATTCCAAACCGCTGGTTTCACGTATAGGCTTCGGGATCCCAATGGGCGGCTCACTTGAATATTCCGATCCCCTCACACTGATTAAAGCTATGCGGAACCGTTCAGAATTATGATACTTACGTATTCAATATTGACACATTGAAGACCTCCGGTTATGGTCTTGATTATAATTGGCTCTGATCAAGTCTTTTAGTGAACATAATATCCAGGGGGTTGCGCTTTTCTGTAAAAGGGCTCTCTTGTAATACGAGCATACTCTTGTAATTAAAGCGAATTGCTCCCGAACACCTGAATTTTATTGACGGCCGGCCCAATTGATAATCGGAGTATTAACCGTGGATCAATTCCAGGATCAAAGCTTACGAATAAAAAAATTGGAAAATCGTATCCAGGAATTGACCGACTCAATAGGCCAATTGGAATCCAAGGGCAAGAGACTACGGACCATGCTGGATAGCGCGAATGACGCAATATTTGTTCATGGCTACACTGAGGACAATTTACCCGGGCGATTCATTGAGGTCAACAAAACCGCTGAAACAAGATTGGGCTATACCAGAGAAGAATTGCTCCGGATGAGTCCGGCAGACATAGACAAAGAAGACCCGAATCGCGATATTCCTGAACAGGTCTCAAAAATTCTACCCAATGGCGAAATGGTGTTTCAGGTCACACATGTGGCAAAGAATGGCCGGGAAATACCAACAGAAATTAACAGCAGGCTTTTTGAATTTGAGGGAGAAAGAACCGCCATATCAGTGGCCAGGGACATAACTGAAAGATTAAACCGACAGATTGAGCTGGAACAGAAGACCAAAGAGCTAAAACGCAAAATAAAAGAAATAGATATATTTCACGCCATATCCAGAATTGTCAGCAAGTCTGATTCAAATTTGGACTCCATTCTACATGAGATCGTAAAACTTCTCCCTGAGGCCACAGACCACCCTGAGCTTGTAAAGGCAAAAATAATCAGGGGCGACAAGCGGCACACCTCCCCTGGTTTTAAAAACAGCGAAAAAACTCTACATATCAATCTGATGGCCGGCGATGACGTTATGGGTATTTTGGAGTTGGGAATCGTAAGCCAAGAAAATTCGCCGCCTGATCTTGACTTTAAAGAAGAAGATAAGAAATTATTTGAACTGATAGCTGAAAGAACAGGAAGAATCATACAGCGCCATTTACTGCTTCAAGAGCTTCAGACTGATCAAAATCAAAGGCTTATGGAAAGCTCACGTTTGGAAGGGATGGCAGGCGAAGTCGCGACACCCGTATCCCTGGCGGCATATGGTTCTGGACCCCTGAAAGAAGCTTCCCCAGAAACCTTTTCGGCATATGTCAAAGAATTTGGGGAAGCCCTTGAAGAACTTCTTGAAGAACAGGTTTATAAACGTAATAATAACGTATCTGAAAGAATTCGACAAATGGCCGAGGATTTGGGCTTTATGAAGTCCGGGCCAAGAGACGTGATTCATTTATATGTGGCCACTCTCAAGGAAAAGGCGCCTGAGGCCAATCGAACCAAGGCTGCTATGTATTCGGAATGGGGCCGGATACTGGCTCTTGAACTGATGGGGTATCTTGTTTCTTATTATCAGAATAGGTCGATCTATTTTCGATCTACTGAAGAGACAAAGGGGGAGTCTCAGCAATAGAGCTGATCTGGGGTTTTCAATGGGAAAATTTGTTTTAAAACTCTATATTTCCGGTCGCACATGGAGAGCGGAAAGGGCAATAGCCAATTTAAGAAGAATTTGTGAACAAGAACTCGACGGTGAGAGTGAAATAGCAATAATTGATGTATTGGAAAACCCGAATCTCGCGGAACAGGCCCGAATTCTGGCCACCCCGACCTTGATTAAGGAAATTCCCCCTCCACAAAGAAGGATTATCGGAGACTTATCTGATTTCGAAAAAGTCAGGAAAGGATTGGACATTAAACCAAAGTCAGATAATGGCCGTTTCCAGGGAGACTACTGATGATCGATACCAATAAACGACTTTCAGAAATTTTAAAGACCCCTACCGGGATTCAGGGTTTCGATTTGATCTCAGAGGGTGGTTTACCCACAGGACGCACCACCCTTGTTTGTGGAACATCTGGAAGCGCAAAGACAATAATGGCTGCGCAGTTCCTTATTGAAGGAATTAATAAATACAATGAGAACGGGGTCTTTGTAACTTTTGAGGAATCCGCGGAGGAAATAGCAAGAAATGTTCAAAGTTTTGGGTGGGATATCAAAAGCCTGGTCGACTCGAACAAGATTGTTTTTGTGGACGCTTCCCCTGTATTCTCTGACGAAATTCTCGTAGCCGGTGAATATGATCTTGCCGCCCTGCTGAGCAGAATAGAATTGGCGGCAAAAAAGAACTCAGCCAAAAGGATCTCCATTGATACGGTGAGCGCCCTGTTCGGCCAATTACCCGACAGGACCACCATAAGACGGGAACTGTTCAAGATCACCGCGGCTTTGCGGCATATGGGCGTTACGGTTGTTCTTACCGGTGAGAGGCTCGAGGAATACGGAGCGATAGCCAGATACGGAGTAGAGGAATTTGTCGCTGATAACGTGATAATTCTCAGAAATGTCCTGGAAGAAGAAAAAAGAAGAAGAACCATCGAAATACTTAAAATCCGGGGAGCTACTCATCAAAAAGGGGAGTTCCCTTTTACAATAGATCCCCACGGCGGTATCATAGTCATACCCATATCCGCAATTGAGCTAAGACAGAGATCTTCAGATGTCAGAATCTCATCAGGGATAGAAGAACTGGATACAATGTGTGGAGGAGGCTTTTTCAGGGACTCGATCATACTTGTTTCAGGCGCTACCGGCACAGGCAAGACTTTGATGGTAAGCCATTTCTTATTTGGCGATATGTCTGAAGACGCAAGGTGTCTTGTTTTCGCTTTTGAAGAGAGTAGAGAACAGCTTTTCAGGAACGCCACAGGATGGGGCATGGATTTTGAGGCACTCGAAAATCAAGGTAGACTTAAAGTTGTGTGCGACTATCCAGAGGTGGCTTCCCTTGAAGATCACCTGGTACAGATGAAAGATATCATGGACGATTTCAGGCCCACAAGGGTTGCGGTTGACAGCCTTTCCGCGCTTGAGAGGATATCCACTGTGAGAGGCTTCAGGGAATTTGTGATCGGATTGACTTCATTCATCAAACACAAGGAAATAGCCGGTCTGTTCACCTCCACAACGCCTACGTTAATGGGCGGGTCATCAGTAACAGAGGCCCACATATCCACCATAACCGATTCCATTATACTATTGCGCTATGTTGAGATCTATGGCGAAATGAGGCGAGGTCTGACCGTCTTGAAGATGAGAGGCTCTGTTCACAATAAGCAGATCAAAGAATTTACCATTGACGGACAAGGCATGCACATAGGTGACGCCTTCAAAAACATCACAGGAATACTTTCAGGCGCGCCGAGCTATCTACATTCAGAAGAGTTGGAACGCCTGAGTCAAATGTTTGAATGATGCGATTCCAATGATTAAAAATAAGCTTTATCATATAAAAAATACAGCGGGTTTATCTTGATTCTTTAAAATTGGCCTGCTCCTATTCCACTTTTCTGTTTCCAGATCATATGTCATGAAGGATGTAATGGAAAAGATATCTCCTTGCGCTCTTTTATTGAACGCGACAGAGGATCAGCGTGCTTTGGTCGTTTCCGCGTTCGATCAGAAAGACCTTTTAGGATGCGATATCACAGTCTCTGATGAATCAAGTATTTCCAATAAAGCGGATTTGGTTCTAGTTGGAGACCTGGAGAGTCCCGGGGCTTTTATAAATAACCTCAAGGAACTCGACCCATCATTGAGCGTTCCAATATTGGCGTTTTACTCTCAAGACGGTACCTCAAATGAACTTGAAAATCTTCCAAGGGTGATCGATATCCTTGACATTAGTGAGTTTTCAGCCAAAACCTTGGCAAAGGTAATCAAATGGGCCCTCAACCCACCGGCCAATACCCCTACTATTGAGAGGCTCGATGGCGGGTTACACGAATTTCTTCAGTACATAGCTGACGGCATAATAATAGTTGATGAAAAGGGGATTATTATAGAGGCCAATTCTGCGGCCCAATCTATCTTTGGGATCTCCGAGGACCAACTGGAGGGCGGTATTTTTGGCTTTCCCGCTGTAGCCGGCGAAAAGACCGAGATAGACATAGTACAACCTAACGGAAATATAGCCATTGCTGAAATGAATGTGGCTGAGGTTTTTTGGAGAGGACAACCCTGCCTGTTGGCCTCAATAAGAGACATTACATCCAGAAAAGAGGCCAAAAAAAGGATGGGAGAGGCCCTGGAACTCGCGGAGACTATCATCTCCTCATCCCCTCTGGGAATCTGCACATACAAGAAAGATGGTCAATGCGTGTCTGTGAACGACTCAATGGCTCAGATGCTCGGAATTCCCAAAGAGTCCATAATTGCCCAGAACCTCAGGGAATCGCCTTTTTGGAGTGAAATGGGACTGGCCCATGAAGCGGGATTCACTTTAACCACATCCGTCACCTCTCATAAAGAAATACACTCAATTTTGTCAGGAGGCAATGAGGTCTGGTTCGATTGCTATTTGAGTAAATTTTCATCAAGCGGCGCGCCACATTTATTATTGATCGCGAATGACATCTACGCGATGAAACAGGCCGAGTCCCGCATAAGAAGTAGCGAGAAACGCTTCAGGGCAATATTCGAAGCCGCTC
>CAZFJT010000010.1:5253-17566 GCA_964519135.1 uncultured Syntrophales bacterium
CCGCTCCTGTATCAATATGGGAAATAGACTATTCAGAATATATGGCTGAAATCAGATCCTTGGAGCGTAGCGGAGTCACGGACCTAAGACGACACATAAGAGAAAATCCGGGTTTTGCTTGGCAAGCCGCAAATACGATCAAGACCATAAATGTGAACAGCTCTACTGTCAAAACTTTTGGGGCTAAATCCAAATCCGATCTACTCGGGCCCATAAAAAAGGCGCTGCATCCAGACTCCATGAAGGGCTTTACCAATGAATTGATTGCATTGGCGGAAGGACAACAGTTTCTGGCCTTTGAAACAGTGCGAAAAACCTTGGACAATAGACGTCTGGACTTTTTGATAAGCCTCACGGTCCAGTCGGATAGCGCGGCGCCATATAAAGCCCTGGTCACAATGGTCGATATCACCGAGAGGAAACAAGCCGAGTTCAGGCTGGCCAGAGAATTGGACATTAATGAGGCCCTTACCGAATTATTCGTTCCTCTTATATCACCCACGTACTCTGTGGAGGAGATTGCCGGAATAGTGCTGGAAAAGGCGAAATACCTTACAGAAAGCGAGCACGGCTATGTTTCCGAAATTGATCCCATAACAGGCAATAATGTCTGCCACACAATGACCATGATGATGGGCAAGGAATGTGAAGTAAAACATGAAACAGGAGTGGTGTTCCCGGTTGGAGAAGACGGCACATTTGCGGGCATATGGGGACACTCTTTGAACGCGAGAACATCAGTCTTAACGAATTACCCGTCCACGTATCCTTTTAGCAGTGGTCTTCCAAAAGGGCACATACCTGTGGAGAGATTCCTTGCCGCGCCCGTTATGGGACATGGAAATCTATTGGGTCAAATTGCCCTGGCTAATGCAGGCCGTGATTATGATCAAGACGATTTAGAAGCTGTAGAAAGGCTTGCGTCCTATTATGCGCTGGCGTTGCAAAGAAAGAGGATGGAAGATGACATACTCGACAGGGAGGAAAGATTCAGACAACTGGCTGAAAACATTAATGAAGCCTTTTTACTCATAGATGTCGGCGGCCCTGAAAGGGTGGTCTATGCGAGCCCAGCTTATGAGCAAATCTGGGGCGCGAGTAGAGACGATCTTTATAAGCATCCAAGCGCTTGGCTAAAAAGTATCCACCCTGATGACAGGGTAAATGTGGAAGAAGAGCTCGAGTCTTGCCTAAAATCCAAAAAGGACTTTTCATCTCAATTCAGGATCATCAGGCCTGATAGAAGTGTGAAATGGGTCTGGTTCAAGGTGGCCCTGGTATTGGATAACAATGGCGCGCCATTGAGGATAATCGGTCTGGCCCAGGACATAACCCAATTAAGAAAGGATCAGGCAGAACAGAAGCGACTCATGGAAGAGATTAAAAGATTCGCATACATAGTCTCCCATGATCTCAGGGCGCCACTGATAAACCTCAAGGGATTTTCCAGGGAATTGAAGATGGCTATTGAACGCCTCGCGCCGGTTGCTATCGCGGGCCTTAACCATGTGGATGAAGATACGAGAAAAGACGCTGAACTCGCGCTAAATGAGGACCTTCCCGAATCCCTGGAATTCATAAATTCTTCAGCCACAAAAATGAACAATCTAATAAACGGCATACTGCGCCTGTCAAGATTAGGTCGCTCAGAACTGGTGTTTGAAACAGTGGACATGAATGAAATTGTCTCAGACTGTATCAAGACCTTTGCCTTCCAGATAAGCGAAGGTAATGTCAAAATAAATGTACAGGAACTCCAGGAAGTCTTTGGTGATAGAATGGCTATTGATCAGATCATGAATAACTTGATCGGCAACGCCCTAAAATTCATGACCAATAAAGTTGACGCGCAAATATGGATCGGGGCCCAGGATTTTATGGATGAAACTCTATACTATGTTCGAGACAATGGCCCGGGAATACAAGAAGCTGACCTGGAGAGGATCTTTGAAGTTTTTTCCAGGGTTGGTGATCAGAGCCTTCCTGGAGAGGGTATGGGGCTCGCGTACGTAAGAACACTTGTGATCCGGCACGGTGGAAGCATATGGTGTGAGTCTTCCCAGGGCTCAGGCGCGACGTTCAAGTTCACTATTTCAAAGCGGTTAGGACAAGATCTCTCTGGGAGTGAACTTGAATCGGATAACAATAATATTATGAGCTAAAGATGACCCTGCGCGCCTTTAATTGATAAGTAACAGTTTCGACCTATCTAGAGCGACTAATCCAATTCCTCATATGGAGAGAATAGTCCATGGACAAAGCAAACCAGCCGAGAATTCTCTATATGGAGGATGATCAGGGATTAGCCAAGTTATTTCTAAAACATATGAATAGGGCCGGTTACCAGGTTGATATTGCAGAGGACGGGATCAAGGGCCTTAGGATGTACGACCCGGATTTGTATCAAATCCTTGCTGTGGACTACGCGATGCCCGGGAAAACCGGACTTGAGGTAATTGAGGAATTGTCCTCAAAGGGCAGTATCCCTCCCACTATAATGGTTACAGGCGCGGGAACCGAAGAGATTGCAGTTGAGGCTTTAAAGCTAGGGGTGTCGGACTATGTGATAAAAGACCCCCAGGGCAGGTATTTGAGACTACTTCCGGCCATTATAGACAAGGTCTTAGAAAAACACAGGATTCTCAGTGAGAAAAAAGCCGCTGAAACAGCACTGCAGACCACCCTCAATGAGCTTGAAGACCTTGTTCTAAAAAGAACACAAGAACTCAACAACGCGAACAAGACACTCGAACAGGAGATTGAGGAACGAAGAAAGGCTGAAAAGAGCCTATACGAACAAAACATATTCATGCAATCAATCCTGGAATCTTTGACACATCCATTTCATGTGATAGACGCCAATGACTACAAAGTGGTATTGGCAAATTCCGCGTCCAAAAAAAGGGGCTATGTTGAGGGTGTTTTTTGCCACTACGCGGCATACGGGCTCGACAGTCCTTGTGATGAGCCTATTAGACCATGTCCTGTAAACATTATAAAAGCCAACAAAAGGCCGGTTTCCTTTGAAGTGGGAAGAACCGCTTTAAACGGGGAGCGAAGACACGAGAAAGTCCAGGCCTATCCTTTGTTCAACGAAAAAGGACAAGTGGACAAAATAATCGAATACAGGGTCGATATTACGGAAAACAAAAAAGCCGAACAGGAACGAAAATCTTATGAGGAAAGATTTGAGGTAATATTCAAAACCACCAGGGAATGCATATTCGTAAAGGATCTGGAAGGCCGGTACCTGCATGTTAACCCGGCCATGGAGAGCTTATTCGAAAAGTCGGCCTACGAGATGATGTCTTTGTCCGACGAAGACCTGTTCGGCGAGGAAGAGGCTCAGCACATAAGGGAAATAGAAGCAAGGGTTGCCAAAGGCGAGATAGTGGAAGAAGAGCACACAAGAAAAGTGAATGGAAAGCTTGTGACCTTTTTGGACACAAGAGCGCCCATAAGGGACCCTGATGGACTGATTATAGGAGTGTGTGGAATAGCCAGAAACATAAGTGATAGGAAATTAACCAGAATCCAACCATCTCCTATCGATTTTCAATATCCATCTGAAACAATGCGGGAAACTCTTGCCCAAGCCCAATTGGCGGCAAATTCGGACAGTCTTGTTTTATTAACCGGTGAGAGCGGCGTAGGCAAGGATTACATGGCCAAGTACATTCACGACAAATCACCCAGATCAAAGGGCCCCTTTTTTTCAATAAACTGCGCGGCAGTCCCCCCCAGACTCGCGGAATCTGAGCTTTTCGGCTATGAGAAAGGCTCATTTACCGGCGCGCTAAACAGATCAATGGGATTATTGGAACTGGCTGAAGGTGGAACACTGCTTCTCAACGAAATCGGGGAACTCTCCTTGGCTATGCAGGCTAAATTACTCACCTTTTTGGATACAAAAACCTTCACAAGAGTTGGAGGTCGCGATGTGGTAAGTGTCAATACAAGAATAATCGCAGCCACAAACAGGGATCTTCAAGCTGAAGTGAAATCCGGGGATTTCAGATCGGACCTCTATTATAGGCTGAATGTGATCACAATCCTAATCCCCCCCTTGAGGGACAGGATGGAGGACCTACCAGTATTAACTGAACAAATAATAGATTTATTGGCAAGAGAGCTACAGCTTGGGGCCCCTCCGGTCATAGACCGATCGATCATGAATAAACTCTCAAACTATCACTGGCCCGGTAACATTAGAGAGTTGAGAAATGTGCTTGAAAGGGGAATCATACTATCCAACAAGGGAGAGATAATGCTCGATACCCTTGATCCGGATTCTTCAGTGGCTTTAAACGCTTTAGAGCTCGGCTTGCCACCTGGTAAAACCCTATCAGACATCATCGCGGACTTTAAATTGGATATGATTGATCAAGCAATGAAAAAATCCGGGGGAAATAAGAAAAAGGCTGCGGAAATTTTGGGCATATCCCGATTCGCTTTGGCCAGGGCCCTGAACTCCACAAATAATCATAAAACATAAACTACTATTATGTCGGAGTTATTTTATACCCGGCCGCCCACTGCCGGCTAATGGAACCAAATTCAGTTCAGAGCCTAATTCCTAAAACCACCTTATGTCGGACATGTTTCCCAGGTTAATAGCTTACTTCACTTTTGGAGGCTTTATCGATATTTTCCCTGAAATGCCTGTATAGTTGGGCATATCGCTTGCTTATCTTGTTCCGGGTCGCAAGCACTGTTCTCACATATCTCTTGGCCGCGACAGGATTATCACTATTGTATGCGCTCAGGGCCGGTTCAAGCTTTCTGTACAATTTTAGATAATACTTTAACACACGCACTCCTGAATCAGCGTTGATATGGGGATCCAACAAGTCCTTGTACCTTATGCCGAATTTTCTCGCCCAAGAAGGAGCGTGAACCTGGAACATGCCCCTGCAGTTAAGGTGATTGATAACATTCTCCCTGAATCCGCTTTCCACATACACTATAGCCATCAAGAGCCACATGTCGCCGCATGTGACTTTACCGAAATGCTTGTTTCCCGCGTTCGCGATCGCGAGCGAGAGCTCCTTGCCCCTGTTTAAATCCACCCTACCTTTTGTCAGCTCATTAATAATAATTGCGCAGATGGTAAGACCGTCTTTATGAACCCTGGTGGATGAATGACTCGTACCAATTCCACCGCACAAAAGGACCAGTATACAAACCACCCAAACAACCCCTCTCACTTTTTGTCCGCCGGCCTTGAAGCGGTTCTGCGCCCGCCTCAAATGGATGGGGAGACCTTCTCCCCCTCCATACCTCCCCCATCGTGATTCCAATTGCTTATGGCGAATTCCGTGATCGCTTACCCCTCTCACTTTTTGTCCGCCGGCCTTGAAGCGGTTCTGCGCCCGCCTCAAATGGATGGGGAGACCTTCTCCCCCTCCATACCTCCCCCATCGTGATTCCAATTGCTTATGGCGAATTCCGTGATCGCTTACCCCTCTCATGTACACCCTCCCAAACACAGTAAAAAATTAATATAATTTCAAATGAAACAAGCTGGACCAAATTGATCAATGCAATAAATAAATTAAATGAAGGCCTTGAATTAAATATAGGCCATGAGCTAAAAAAAAGAGCGGGGATATCTTCCCCTCCCTCAGACGGAAGCTCCTCGCTCATTTGGTTTTCCTGTTATTTTTATCGCATAACAGGAGATTATCCCTTGAACCAGTCAGGGGGTTCCGAACAGGCCTCATACGCCGGATAACCGCCTACGCCGGACCGGGCCGACAGTATGATAGCCACGACGCATACAAGTAACAGTTTTTCACTATATCCATATTGGCTAAGGTCGGCTCAACCCGCGTATCCAGCAGACCGCATCCGACCATAAGCCAAATGAATAAGCATTTATATGATTTCTAACAATACCCTAAACCAATGGTTCTCTCGAACTATCAATCATGGTATTACAATAAGCATTGCGGCAACCTTTAATTTATATCACGATATAACCATATAATGAAACAAATCTTTATCACAATTTTGCGAAAGGGTTGTGATTACTTCTTTTCGTCCGAATCCCCGCCTTCTTTGGGAGCGGGCTTATCAGGTTTCGTTTCTTTTCCTTTTGAATCTTCCGCGCCTTTATCATCTTTGTCTGAACTGACCTTCACTCTTCTTTTCACATAACGGGTTCCACGCACCTTATTTTCAACGTATCCAACACCCTTGTCCAATGGGCTGAAAACTACGTCACTGCACCCCCGAACCATGTCCAGGCAAGGATTGAACGCGCCGAAGATGTTTCTAAGGCATCCTGAAACAAAACCCTCAGTTGTAGAAAGCGCCGTAGCCCCATGATTATAAACAGCGCCGGACATTGAAGAGCTTTGCGAGGGCGCTCCTCCAGCGAATGCGTTCACCGCAAAAGCGAGACACATAATCGCGATAAAAGTTACACACAATTTCTTATTCATTCGGAACCTCCAGTTTGCACAAGTAATGCTTAATTATCCCATATTTATAGTCAATATGTCAAGCAATCTCTAACAACATGAGGTTCCAAGACCGTACAATATGTGGTAAAATGGCGGAAAAATAAACTAAATGGAGAAACACCATGAGATTGGCAATAGGCGTCTTGGTCCTGTCAGGTTTAATTTGGCCAATCGCGGCCCATTCGCAGAATGCGCAGATTTATGACAATTCGTACGCTGGTCCCAGAAATTATCAGGGTTTGCCAAAATACGAACCCATAGTCAAACCCCAGGCGCCCAGACTTCAGAACCCTTACCTACCTTCCCAGGGCCAGTATGGAAGTCAACAACAGAGAGCGGTTCCACAAAACCCATATGGAAATCTTTACAATCAAAGACTGAATCAGCCTGTTCAACAATACGGTAATACGCCTTTCCACAGGCTATATCGTGGGGCCGCCTCTTTAGGAGGTTACGTCTGGCAGTACATGCCCGCGCCTGTGCGGGGGGAGCAGAATAGTTTCATACCCGCGCCAGGGTCGGGTAATGTGGTCATTACAAACGTCGGGCCTGCGCCAAGGTAAGTTTCTGTTCGCTGGTATGTTAATATTGTGATCCGTTCCCATTAATATAACCTGGCGGTGATAGTTTTATATTGCTAGTGTCAACGCGTCTTTTAACGCCTCTTAATGCTTTTTAACGCTTTTTAAGTAAGGAGCCGTACAGTGCTTTCAGAGCATGAATTGAAGGAAGTCCAGGTTGTCACATCCAGACTGGTCGAACCTGTTACACTGAAAGTCTTCAGGTCCGGCGCGGATGACAAATTCGAAAACAATCTCATCGGTTTGGCCGCGCAGGTGTCAGGTGTGTCAGCCAACAAAATACTTTTCGAAGAGTCAGATAAAGGCCCCTTTTCGGACAAACCATCTGTAACAGTATCAGCCTCTGGAAAAGATCGTATACACTACTGCGCGCTACCCGAGGGTTCAGAGTTCAGGCCGTTCTTAAATTTAATATCGTGGCTGGGCAAGGACCCGGAAAAAGCGTCCGCGCCTGAAGGGGCTAATTTCCAAGGTGAAGCCGGCCATTCTCCCATCCAAATACTCGTCCTAATGGCCTCAGCGTGCCCCCATTGCCCTTCTGTGGTAAATTCCTGCCTTGAATTGGCTGTTTTAAATGAGAATGCGGATGTTATCATAGCGGACGCTACGGTATTCTCGGATCTAGCCGAAAAGTACAAGGTTAAATCCACACCTACGGTGGTTATCAACGAGACCACAACTATTGTTGGTCAAACCACACTCACTGAACTTTCAGACAAAGTCTCACAGACGGTCGAGCCCCAGGGATTCACAGATACTCTCAAGTCAATGATAAATTCCGGCAGGGCTGAGGATGCTGGGGCTCTCCTGGTGAAGGCGCCTGACAAGAGCGCAATCCTGCCCCTTTACAAATCCGGAGAATTCTCTACGCGCATGGGAGTCCTGGTGGCATTGGAAGAAGCTCTTGAAATAGACCCCAGGTCCCTTGACCCTCTGGTGGACGATCTATTGCCTCTCCTTGAATCCGAAGATGTGGGGCTCAGGGGGGACACAGCGGAATTGCTGGGCAATATAGGCGTAATAAAAGCCGCGGGTTTTCTGGAAAAACTGAAAGAGGATACTGACGAAGATGTAAAGGAAGCGGCTATGGAAGCCCTTGAGAAATTACAATCATAATTATCGGGATAAGATTATCGCTCGTAATCACCATTCAAGCGCCAAAACAAAACTATGATCCACCGGGATGGCTTCTGGTTCCGCTTTCTGACTGAACTGAGTCGGACTCGGCTTGCGCGGCCTTTTCCTGTTTGAGTTTTTTCAGATATTGTTTGAATTCTTCATCATTCAGCAATCTATCCCAGTTGGATTCACTTTCTGATTGCGATCTTATGAATTGCTGGACTCTCACCCCAATCCAGATAAATCCACCTATAATGAAAGCAAGATAAATAAACCAAACAGCCACATTCATTACGGTGTTGCCAACTGCTTCAGGCGCCAACAGAACCTTCATTTTCACTCTCTCTTGGGGTCGCCTTTTCATGCCGTGACAACCCCCTGCTTATGATGTTTTTTTCAGACCTCATACCAAGGCCGGGCCTGTTTCTTTCTTACTGCCGCCCCTTGACGCGCCGGACTGCTTGTCCTTTTTCTTCGCGTTAATTGACGCGGGGTCTTTGACAAGCGCGTATTTAAGCACTTCATCCATGTGATCAACAAACTTGAATTGCAATTTTCGCCTTATATGGCGTGGTATTTCTTCAAGATCCTTCTCGTTTTGCTTTGGGGCTATTACAGTGTAGATCCTTGCGCGCAAAGCGGCAAGAGCTTTTTCACGAAGACCTCCTATGGGCAGAACCCTGCCCCTTAAAGTCACCTCACCGGTCATGGCCACGTCCGCTCTAACCGGGATTGCCGTTAATGCGCTGACTATAGCCGTAGCCATTGTTACACCCGCTGAAGGTCCGTCTTTAGGTATCGCTCCTGCAGGAACGTGCACATGTATATCCTTATTGGAATAGAATTTCTCGGGGGTCCCAAACAACCCGGCCCTTGACCTGAAGTAAGATAAGGCCGCCTGGCCCGATTCCTTCATTACTTCTCCCAACTGCCCGGTCAATAAAAGGCTGCCCTTTCCAACCAAAGGAGTTGCCTCCACATGCAGCACATCACCTCCATAAGGTGTCCAGGCAAGGCCGGTCACGACCCCAACTTCATTTGACCTGCGTTCCTGATCAGGGGGAAACTTGGGCACACCAAGGTATTTGTTCAGGTTTTTCATTGTGATCCTTGGCGCCTTTTTCTCACCTTCCGCGATTCTCCGGGCCACTTTCCTGCAAAGATTGGCTATTTCTCTCTCAAGGTTCCTTAGTCCGGCCTCTCTGGTATATTGATTTATAATACCCAGGATCGCTTCATCGGTTACGTTGAAGACTTCATCACTTATGCCATTTTCCTTTACTTGCCTGGGTATGAGAAACTGGCGGGCGATCTTGAGCTTCTCTTCATCCATATAACCCGATAACTCTATAATCTCCATCCTGTCCTTAAGAGCGGGTATTATAGTGTCAGCCACATTTGCGGTGGCTATGAACATTACCTTTGAAAGATCAAAAGGCACATTCAGATAATGATCTGAAAAAGCAAAATTCTGCTCAGGATCAAGAACCTCCAGTAGAGCGGAAGACGGATCACCCCTGAAGTCCGCGCCCACCTTATCGATTTCGTCCAGCATGAACACAGGATTATTCGAACCTGCTGTTTTCAGGCCCTGTATTATCCTTCCCGGCAAGGCGCCAATATATGTTCTCCTGTGACCTCTTATCTCAGCCTCATCCCTGACCCCCCCAAGGGACATTCTCGTGAATTTTCTTCCCAGGGCCCTGGCAATGGATTTTCCCAATGAGGTTTTCCCCACTCCAGGCGGACCTACGAAACATAGTATGGGGCCTTTCATACGCTTATTCAATTTTCGCACGCCAAGGTATTCAAGGATCCGGTCCTTGACCTTTTCCAGATCGTAATGATCCTCATCCAAAATTATTTTTGCGTTTTTTATGTCCAGTTTGTCCCTGGTGCTTTTTGACCAAGGCAGCTCCACCATCCAGTCCAGGTAGGTCCTGATTATGGACGCCTCAGCCGCGTCAGGGTGCATTTGCCCCAATCTGCCCAATTGCTTGTGGGCTTCGGTCTCAACATCAGCGGGCATCTTGGATTTGGCTATTTTTTCTCGAAATTCCTCTATTTCTTTAGTCTTTTCATCTATTTCGCCCAATTCGGTCTGTATAGCCTTGAGCTGCTCCCTGAGAAAGTACTCCCTGTGGGTTTTACCCATCTCTTCCTTTGCCTGGGTCTGGATCCTGGCCTGCATGGCTGACAGCTCCAGTTCCTTTGACAAGAGCTCATTGACCCTTTTAAGTCTCTCCACAGGATCTATTATCTCAAGCATCGCCTGGGACTCGTCCACTTTGAGCTTTAAATTGGAGGCCACCAGATCAGCCAACCTGCCGGGTTCATCCAATGAATCAAGTATGGCCACAGCGTCAGGTGAAATGATTCCTCTAAGTTGGAGTATCTTTTCAGAGTTTTCCTTCACAGACCTCATCAAGGCCTCCAACTCCAGATCCATGACCTGAACCGAGGGCTCAGGTATTTTTGAAATCTTTACCTTAAAATACTCATCTTCCTCCAGATACGACTCTATGGCCGCCTTGGCTATACCCTGGACCAGGATCTTGACCCTGCCGTCAGGGAGCTTAAGCATCTTGACAACCATCGCCACAGTGCCCACTGAAAAAATATCTCCAGGCCCTGGATCGTCATCACCGGAATTTCTCTGGGAAGCCAGAAAGATCAAACGTTCATTATCCAACGCCTTTTCAACAGCATTAATGGATCTTTGTCTGCCCACCATCAACGGCAGTATCATATATGAATATATCACCACGTCCCTGACAGGTAATAAAGGGAGTTCATCGGGAATATCCTCAATGTTCAATTTCGGAGCGCTAGCTTGAGCGTCTTCAATAAAATCGTCCTGTTGTTCTATCTCGTCCGCCATGTGGTATCCTTTTATATTTACTTGAAATGTTCATTAAAATATGCCAAATCGCGCTTCAAATCGAATAGCGAGAGGCTTATACATATCTGTTTATGCTTACTACCAACAGATATAAATGGCAAACCCTATATGTCAACCCTCTTATTCTGATTATTTGGAGAGATAAGGAAGGATATGTTGTTTTAATTCCGCGCCTGATATGGCTATTTGAACGCGCCAATTAAAACTGGTCAAGGTCCGAACCTGAATAGTTCCATGGAATTCCCTTTACCAATTGGGGCGCCATCTCAATTGGACCGCTACCCTGCTTGAAAACTTCCATGACCCCATCAGAGGAAGCGGTTACCAAGCCTGTTTCAGGATTTATTGGCCTTAACTCCACTTGATCCGACTCTGGAAATTCTTTTATCGGGGTCCCTTCCAGAGCCTTCTTCATGAAATATCCCCATATTGGCGCGGCTGTTTTACCGCCTGTTTCGCCGTGGCCCAATGTGTGTTGATCGTCAAAGCCAACCCAAACTCCGCATGTGAAATCAGGGGAAAAGCCCATGAACCATGCGTCTATGCTCGCGTTGGTTGTTCCTGTTTTGCCTGCGATATCCGGTCTGCCCACTATTCTCTTTAGATTTTTTGCAGTGCCGTTCCTTATGACATCCATTAGCATTGATGTCATTATATAAGCGGTGGCCTCATCAATAGATCTGTACACCAATCCAGAGGACACTGAATCGTAACGCAGAAGCCTGCTGCCATCCCGCTCTTCCTCCGAACCATTTTCAGGTCTTTCAGATATCGCGCCCCCATCCAATAGGGCCGGCGGATTGTGGCGCTCCAGGACCTTACCATTTCTATCGACGATCTTTTTGATGTAAACGGACGGAATCAGGTAACCTTTATTGGGAAACACAGAGTATGCGTTCAATTGCTCTTCAAGGCTGACTCCTGTGGAACCAAGGGCCAAAGTTAGATTGTTGGCCATTGGTGATTTGTAACCTAGCCTTCTGGCATAGGCTTTAGCGTAATCGACTCCTATTTGTTGGAGTATCTTAATGGTGGGAATATTCTTGGATTTCACCAGGGCCTGCCTGAAGCTGACCGGCCCGCGGAATCCGCCCCCGTAATTTTTAGGTCTCCAAACCTCACCTGTGCCTGGGACCGCAAGCGCTATTGGACTGTCCAGTATACGATCCGCGCAAGTAAATCCTTTATTCAAAGCCGCAGCGTAAATTACCGGCTTGAATGAGGATCCAGGCGGCCTTCTAGAC
>CAZFJT010000011.1:0-16797 GCA_964519135.1 uncultured Syntrophales bacterium
TATGGGCATATTTTTATGAGCCATTTCGCGTTTAATTTTGAGAACTGGTATAGTTATAAAAATCAATCTTTTTCCAATTTGGCTCGATATAACAGGACCACAGCCGATAGACCGATGAGGATTGCCGAAGCCACGCCATAAGAGTGTCCTATTGATGTTCTTGTAACCAAGGGATGAACAATAATAGGGGAGAAGAATTGCCCCATGGAGATGGAAGTGTTCAATCCCCCCACCACTCTGCCCCTGGCCCGTTCAGGCGCAAGATTTACCACCCAGAGATTCACATTCGGCATCATAAAGCCATTTCCCGCGCCTGTAACCATCAATGATATTAAAATCATCCAATAGGACTCGGAAAAGTACAACACGCAATAACCCGCGCCCATTAAAAAGAACGCAATTGAAACAATCGCGGGGAATGATAATCGGGCCCTGATCCTTCCGTACATCAAAGAGCTCATTCCGGCAACCATGATGGAAGCCCCAATGGCAAAACCCACATGGGTGTTACTCACATCGGTGAGATCAGCAAGATGGTACGGGATCAGCACTGGCGCCATAAAAATTGACACCATGCTTATGAATGTTATGGCATAGACCACGCCTATTTGTAAGAAAGGTATGTCCTGTGATGATCGACTTGGGGTTTCTTGGGATAACCTGGAAGCTGGATTACGATTAGGTTCATTGATGGAAGGTATTGCAATGGGAATTATGAGTAACGCCGATAGATAGATATAAAATGGTCCCCGCCAATCCACATCAGCCAGCAATCCTCCAACTGTTACGAACACCACTCCTCCGAAAGCCATAAATGCGCTTTGAAGACCCATGAAGGAGTTTCTTTGGGTATCGGTGTAATAGTCGCCAATAAGTGATATCGTGGCGGTCATGACCCCCGCGACCGCGATCCCGAGCAGGGCTCTTCCAGCCAAAAGCGCCCATAAGTTGTTTAGATAGACACCTGACGCGCCACTTAACGCGTACAGTACAAGAGAGTACAGCAATAGCCTGCGTCTGCCGCTTCTGTCGGCCACAACACCTGCTATGGGCGCAAAAAGGGCCACAAAGAGACTATGAAAAGTCAGGATGAGCCGGGTGAACAGCTCCGCGTCTCCTGAGCCTGCAAATGAAGCGCTAATTTGAGGCAAGCTGGGCGCGATGGTTGCGCCGGCCATTATTGTGAGGCTGCTCGATAGGAGTAAGGTAAGTTTCCTGCATAAATTTTTAGTTAATATCAAGATTTAATCCTAAAATTACAAGTAATATATTCAATCATGCGCATTAATCAAGCTCCACTAGGAATAAAGACTGGACCTCAATCACTCATGCAAGTATAATGTGAAAAATAAGATATTTGTCATATGATGCTGTAATGATATTGAAATATTCTACAAATCATGGTATTGTTTCCCTAGTGGGAGAGTCTCATTGGTTAAAGGGAAAATCTCCCCTGTCAAGGAGGACTTTCATGCTGAACCGCAGACGCTCAATAATGGTTCTAGCGGTGATTATTATAACATTGTCAGCTCCTTTTTCAGGAGCGCAACAAGTCCCTTGGGAAAGCCACGTGGTTTTTACGGATGCTGTTACCAACGATCTGGTAAAATTATTGCCAAGGGCCATGGGTTCATTCATATACCAAAACAGGCTCGGATTTGCCCGTGGAATCACTTATGTGAATCGCAATGTAATGGTCTACCCCTTAAAAATGAGAGACTTAGAGGAGATCAAGCAGCAGGCGTACGCGAACCTGATGCGAGACATACCCTATTGTGTTGAAGCGTTTAAAGGCGGAGAGTTAAAATTTGACACCTCCTCGTCAAATCTTTCCGCGCGACTGGGCATGATAGCGTATTGGATATTTCTTCAAAAGTACCCTCAGTTTCCTGATGTGGAATACCTGGAAAATTTTAAGCTGTCCTTTGAGAGGCTCATAGGAGAAAATATAGTCGATATTTGGCTATTCTACGATGGATACGGTGATTTCAATTCTCTTGGTGAGTTGATGGAGCGTCTTAAAAGTGAGGGTATGCCGAGATTTACCCATGTTGTTAATGACGAGTATCAGGTGCGTATGAGAAATGACACATTCTCCATGTTCAGGCCCCCTTACAAGCATCAAAGGAACATGCTGTTTTCCAATGTTGATGTGAGGCATGTATACAATACGGCCATGAACGCGATTCTCGATACGTACCTCTATATTTGGAAAAAATCGGGCATGGAGCTTGCCCATCCGTCTTATCCGATTCCACCGGGGACCATAGTTCGTAAACCCAGCTCCAGAACGGTCATAGAAGGAGGCGCGTTGAGAAGGGTTCGAACCAGGGCTATTGGAGGCGGAGCAGAAGAGGCGGTGGAAGAGGAAATAACTGAAGATCTAGAATTGGATACCCCGGAGGAAACCACACCACCTGCGTCCCCAGCCCCGGAAGCCCCACAAAGTAAAGACATCAGAGGCATTAAGCCCATAGGAATGTCAAAGGATATCGCTGTGTTCAAGGCGGCCACAGCTAGGCCGAAATCAGGTAAACCCAAATAATTAAACTTCAATAACAATATGTTCATAACCTCAGGAGGGGGTCGCCTCCCTCCTGAAACCCTCTGTCCAGCTTGCCCGCCCCAAAGATCCAAATCGAAAATTATTCAGTATTCATTATTTAAGGTATGATCCCTACGCGTTAAAGAGTATGTGTATACCGGCCAAAGATAGGCCGTAAATGAAAATCTCCTTTAAGGTCTGGTCAGGAAAGACCCTCGCTAACCTGGGCCCGATTTGCCCCCCAATAAGGACCCCTATCATCGCCCAACAGATTATTTCAACAGGAGGTTTCACACCAAAACTTATTTGTATTAGAGCCGCCACAAGAGCGTTTATTGTCATCACAACCAGGCACACCCCGATTGCGGCCTCCATTTTCATGCCGACCTTGGACCTCAACAAAGGGACCAAAAAGTCGCCAACCCCCACTGAAAGCAGCCCTGTGAGTATGGAAAACACAGGAGGGGCCCACAGGTTAGGAGCAAGCTCTTTGAATCCAACATAGTCCTTTGGTTGAAACTCATAGTCCTCTCTGGCTGAAACAAACACAAGGGCTGTAGCCAAAGACGCTGCCCCAAGAAAGAAAACCAACCAGTCGGAATGCACTATGGCGCTCAGGAATACACCCAGTAATACTCCTGGAAACGCGGCCAAAGCCATAATAAGGGCAAGCTTCAGGCTGGTGTTTTTCCTCTTCATTGCAGCCACTGAGCCTGACCCCATGCCCGCAATTTGAATGATAAGTGAAGCAAGGACCGCTGATCGTGGATCGATCCCTGCCACAAATATAAGATAAGGGGTCCACAGAATACCACCGCCAATCCCCACCATGGTCGCAAGAGAAGCTATGATGACTCCAACAGGAGCGGCTACCCATTCAGGAAACATCGTTCGGTTTACCTGTCTGCTGTCGTATGATCAGGTTCAGGAGGCTGCAGCAATTTAAAATCTTCCATAATCTGATCCAGACCCTGTAATTGTTCTTGTATTGTATCAATCTTTCCCACTGTCTTAGGCGCACATTTTTCGGCTCCCTTGATGGATTGGAGCTCATCTTTTACAGAAGCCAATGTGGACCGTGAAAAGACCACCAATTCCTGAATATTGCTGGTCAAGCCGTTGATAGTCTCACCCATAAGCCCTATTTCATCCATTGATCTGATATTTATCGTCCTGCTCAGATCGCCTTCCATAATTTTGGAGGAAGATTCCACCATATGCTGGAGCGGGCCGGTTATCCTACGCATGAACATGATTAGAACAATGAGTGTTACAACCCCTTGGACCACGAACATCAGCATGGCCTTTCCTCTGAGGCCCTCAAGCATATTCACAAGATCAGTGGCGCGGGTTATCTCCTTCATATGGGCGTGGACCACGGACTGGGCCATGGGCAAGGCCCCTTGGATCGCATAGATGAATTCAACGGTTATCAGGAGGGAAGCCGCGGCTATCAATCCAAAGTATGAGAGCATCTTTCTTTCCAAGCTGGTCCTTTTTTCCATTTATTAGCTCCGGATTATAATGAAACCAATTGTCGATCGATCATGAGCGCATTCCCCTGAGTCTGATGGCCAGATTAGCCGGCGCCCTTATGACCCAGGGTGTTCTCTCCAACCTTACGCACCTTATGAAATATGCGCCGAACAATATGAACAGAACAGGAGGTAACAATAGGGCAACTTCAGGCGGAACGCCTCCGGATCTCGCGGCCCTCTCTGAAACAAGGGTCAGCGCGTAATAGACGAATATTGCCCCAAGTCCCATTGAAACATTGTTCATACGACTTCCGCCCAAATTTAGCAAACCCAGGGGGAAGGCCACAAGGGTAAGGGCAATGCAAGCAAGGGGATATGTGAAGCGCTGGGTGATAAAGATTCTTCCCATGGTCCGAACCCTATCATGAAAAGCCTTGACCTCTGGAGATTGAGGTTCGTTGTCAGGGTTCAGTGACGCGATGGTTTCCAGTATCTCTTTAATGGATTTTTCTTCCATGGATTTCAAACGTTCTTTGTTTTCTGCATTTTCAGCGGAATATCTAAATACATAGCTCTTGAACGCGACAGCGCCTGTCAGGTTACCCCTGGAATCCTCTCTGAGTATGGTCCCGTCCTTTAATTGCAGAATCAGGGAATTTTCTTCAGGATCAGAGCCCACTCTGCCGGTTTTGGCCACAATAGTGGTGGATTCTTCAGGGTTCCTGGTTTCCTTTAGGAAGATTTGTTCCATTGAACCGGTTTCAGGCGCCATTTGGCCAACATAGAGCATCAGGCCATCGAGTTTATCAAAGAAACGCCTTTCCTCAATGGCCGCGCTCGCTCCTGACGCGGCTGCGCTCTTAGCTAGTTCGTGCCCCTTGGTTATGGCCTTTGGTATAAGATCCAAAGTACACCATAAACCTATCGAGAATGTGAAAAAGGCTATAAAAAGCACAGGGGGCGCAAGCCTGGCAATGGATATACCCGATGATTTTATTGCTGCTATTTCATTATCAGCGGCCATGCGGCCCAATCCAAGTAGTATCCCGATCGTGAGTGATAGAGGCATGACTGTGACCAGAATCCCTGGAAGCGCGTTTATGAGCATACCGAAAAGAGCCATCGCCAAACCGGACCCTGACTCCATCACCTTTTGAAGAAGGGGCAAGAATCCGGCTATAAGACCGGTCATCATAAAAATCAGAAAGCTTGATATAAAAGAGCCGAATATTTCTTTGAAGATGTAACGGTCTATAATTGTTGGAAAGGCCATATCAGGGGACCTTGTCAATGTTTTGTATTTCTAAAAACGACAAAAATAGCATTCTATGAGCCCTGTGAAAAGCAGTTGCTTTTTCGCGGACATAATTTGTTGATACTTTATCCATTGATGCGCATCTATATGATTAAGAGAACATGCAATAAAGAGATCATATAATAAGGAGAATACAATGGCTGAATGTTCCACATGTTCCACTGTTACATCAAATGAAGCAAAAAATTGGCCGGACGCCACAATATCAACAAAGATGACCATGAACCCATATTTAATGGCAATGGCTGAAGAAGAAGCGCTTAAAAAAGGAATGCGACTTTGGGAATATGTGAATCTGGCCATATGGGAGAAGCTTGGCAAGCCTGAACAAGAGACATTAATGGAATTTGCCGCTAATCTTGAACCGGCTGACGACGAGCCAAAATGGAAAAAAAGATTAAAGGTTACGGCTCGATTCGAGGTGGAGAAAGAAGAATTCATTGAGCAAATGAAACAAACAGCCGAAAAACCCGGGAACGGGTCTACTGATAACCAAGACCCTGATAATTCCTGAATACATAGGGGGAAATAATGCCAATATTAAAATACTCATGTGAAGACTGCGGTAAGGAATTCGCAAAAATAATAGTTAATAATGATCACGTCCCAAAAAGTTGTCCGGTTTGCGAAAGCGCGTCTATTGTGGACCTTGGCGCGGCTTTTAACGTGGATATGGATCAAGCCCAGAGGGCCTTGTGCATGTCCTGCGACTCATGCGGTGATGAGCAAAGCTGCGGGGTTTAGCCATAGAAGGATGATTACATTATAATTTTATTAAATTCGCCCGTTAATATCGGGCGTTTCTATTATGATTAACTGTATGACGGTCAATATCCGGTTTTCGAAAATCTTGCCATAAATCCCCAAGCCCAATACAATGATTAGACTCCAAATCCCATGAATTGCGCAGCCGGAATTATCGACCAGACCGGCTATTAAATTATGAAATACCTTGTGATATCAATAATTACCCTAACCCTGTTGACCCAAACGGCAGGAATCATCTGCGCCGCTCAGTCAGGGGACGGGCCATTTATGCAGCGATTCGGCCTGAAAGAGGACCCAGACATTGTTCTGAAAAGGACCCTTGAAGGGGAGGATTTCTCGTACGCAAGTCTGGCAAGTAGGGCTGGAGAGATATTTGTGGAATTCTTTATGGCTGTTTATGAAGCCCTCCTGGAATTGTTTCCTGAAATTGATCCTCCTTGGCCCTACAAAGGGGCAAAAAAATTTTCAGGGGATCTTATTACAGTAATAGGTTTGGTTTTGGCGGCCACTTTACTGATACTTGGCCTGGTTTGGGTGATCATCAAGACCGGCGCGTTAAACTGGCCCTTTAAGACCAAAGCTTCCCACGAGGCTGGTGATTCCCTGGAGCTTGAGAATATTACCTATCAGGAACTTTGGGACCACGCTGTTTCATTTTTAGAGAAAGGTAATTACACAAAAGCCATCATATATTTTTTCAGGTCCTTTCTAATGCGCCTGGAAAATGATGGGATCATTCGCTTCAGGCCTGGACTAACCAACAGGGAAATACTCAGGACAATGAATTTTGAGGATCCCAATAGGGCAAAACTGGCAAAGATGATCCCTGTGTTTAATAGAATAAGATATGGATCAGGAGACTGTGATCAAGCCCAGGCGCTCCTTTTCAAGGAGTTGAGCGCTCCAGGGGCTTCCCTATCGGACCATACATGACAAAAAATACCAAGACTTGGATTATATTAGGGATCGTGGCTATGATTTTCTCCGCTGGGTGGATATTCCTCCAATCCAGTTTGGATATGAATCCTGTGGCCTCAACGTTCTCTGTCTCATCATCAGGCTGCAAAGCTATATATATATCCATGGAGTCCCTTGGTTTTCCTGTAAAAAGATTATTGCGCAATTATAAGAGTCTTGATCAATATAGTGGCGTCTTGGTGGTAATTGATCCATGGCCCATATGGAGAGGTTACACCAGTAGAGAGATAGCAAGCTTAAAGGAATGGGTAAAAAAGGGAAATAAACTTGTGCTACTGGCAGGACCCAAGTCCTTGTCCATGAATGTTGGAAAGAAGCCAAGGAAAAAAAAGCCTCGCAGACTTAGTAAATTCACACCCCTGCACAACAGATTGGGTCTGCGTCTCAAGGAGACTGAAAAAAAGGGTCGGTCAACCAGGAAAGTCAGCGTCAAAGAGCTTGATTGGCAAGGCTCAATAAATATTTCCAAGACCATGAGATGGGCGGACCCAGGTAAAGGGTGGAATGTGGCGCAAAAGGATGCTTTGGGGCCGTTTCAAGTGAGAAAAGAACTTGGAAGAGGCGAGATGGTGGCTGTTTCCGATAGCGAGATAATAACGAACAAAAAAGCCCTGTCCAATAATAACTTCAAATATTTCCTTGGTCTGACTTTGACGCCTGATGATCCTGAAACGATCCTTTTTGATGAATATCATCATGGCTATGGGACTGAAGAAGGGATCTCGACATTTTTCAAGGCGTCGATATTTTACTGGATACTTGTTCAGGTTTCGCTTTTGGCTTTGGTGTATTTTTACTCAAAACGGGCTATGCTTACAGGCAAACTCAGGTTCATAACTCCCGCAAAAGGTAGATATACCACTGAGCGAGTGGATTCTATCGCGAATATATTCGAGGCGTGCGACGCAGGCGCCCAGGCCCTTTCGGCCCTTTTAAAGAGATTTGAGACTGAATTGCGTGGCCGCGCCCGGTTCTCAAGGGACCAGGCTGGTTTGGATTTGAGTCATCTGAGATTACCAGATGGCGCCAAAGAGCGCGATAAACTTGAAGAATTGCTGTTGGAGTGTAGAAAGGCGGTTGATAATGACCCAGGCCCAGGCCCGTCATTGAAGCTTGCCAAAAAATTGGCCCAAATGAGAGATAATCTGAAGCTGTCGAGAACAAACCCAAGACTTAAGAACTGAGTTTAAATGCGGAGTTGAATAATGATTTCCCTGGATCAGATTGAAAAGATAAGCGTAAGAATCAACAAATTGATGGGTAAGGTGATAATGGGTCAGGAGGGCGTAAAGGAGCAGCTCTTGACCTGTTTTTTCTCAGGAGGCCATGCTCTCTTGGAAGGACCTCCCGGCTTGGGTAAGACCTTGATGGCAAGGACCCTGGCCAAGATAGTGGACGCCCAGTACAAAAGGATTCAGTTCACTCCTGATCTATTGCCTGGCGATATAATCGGAACCAATGTATTTCATCCATCAGAGGGCAAGTTTACAATACACAAGGGCCCGCTTTTTACCGAGATTCTGCTCGCGGACGAGATCAATCGCACGCCTCCGAAAACCCAGTCAGCGCTATTGGAATCAATGCAGGAGGGTAGGGTGACCATAGACGGCCAACCCTATGAATTGCCGGAAGTCTTCTTTGTGATGGCCACCCAAAACCCCATTGAATTCGAAGGCGCCTATCCACTACCTGAGACTCAATTGGACAGGTTCATGATGAAAATAGCGATAGATTATCCTGAAACCGAAGCCGAGCTGGAAATCCTGGATAATTACGCGAAGGGAAATACGCTCCATAATCCGGAGACCCTTTTGGATGGGCCGTTCATGTCCACAAAGGCTGTAATGGAGTGTAGAAAGGCGGTTCAAACAGTCAAGGTTGAAGAGGGGACACTGAGGTATATTCAAAGTATCATTTCCCAGACCAGGGATCCGATCGTTAATACAATTCTCGGGGCCTCACCCAGGGCCGGAGTGGCTTTATTGAGCGCGGCCAGGGCCCTTTCCGCCATAAGGGGACAGGACTATGTCGCGCCTGAAGAGGTTAAGGACCTTGCCGCGCCGTGCCTGAGGCACAGGATAATATTGACGCCTGAGGCCAGGATTGATGGCCTTACCCCGGACATGTTCCTTTCGGATATCCTTGAGAGAACCCCTGTTCCACGCTAAAGCGAAGGTTCCAATATCAGCAAAAGTCAGCTTTAAGAGTAATCCCATGGTCTCTGAGTCTGATAAATTTTCACCGGAAAGATCCCCTGTCATCAGGGCCCTGCCGTTCTTTTTTTCAAAGAGGTTTCTTTTATTAATACCAGTGCTAATGGCTATGGGGCTAATAGTAAAGCTATATTTCACATCATCCTTTTGGGCGCTGTTTTCACTGAATCTTGCTTTGGCCGTTCTTGCGATTATCGATTACTTGTATTGCTCACACATCTCAGGGATATCAGTGGAAAGAAGCCATCTAAGACCCCTGGCTGCAAGGGCTGAGAATGAAATCAGGCTGGAGGCTATCAACAAGAATCTTGAAGAGGTACTGGTCAGAATACAGGATGATATTCCCCATAATTGCGCGACCAGAGGACATCCCCTCTATTTACGGGTCCCTGGTCAAGGGGCCGTGAAAGCCGCTTACGGTCTAACACCCAAAATCAGGGGCGATGGTGAGTTCGGCTCAATACATTTCTGGGTTATGGGCCCAATGGGATTGATTTGGAGGCGCTCGGAATCAAAGGCTGCAACAAAGGCAAAATTCTATCCCGGTCTGGCCGCAATCAAGGGCGGAGGGTTGAAGCTACAATGGCCCAAGGCCAATGATCCCATAAGGGCTTCTTGGAAGAGGGGCGCTGGAGGAGAATTTGATAGCCTCAGGGATTATTCCTCAGGTGATGATTATCGACTGATTCATTGGAGCTCCACGGCAAGGAGGGGGAAACTCACTGTCCGGGTCAACCGCATTGAGATGAGTCAAAATCTGTTCATGATACTTGACGCTGGTAGAATGATGACTGCCAGGGCCGAAGGTTTGACCAAGATGGACCATGCGATAAACGCGGCCATAGCATTGGGGGCTCACGCTTTGGAGCTTGGGGATAGGGTAGGGGTGATGGCCCTTGCCGGGGAAGCTCTCACATTCATTCCCCCAGCCAAGGCCCCGGGCCAATTGGCAAGGATCATGGACGCCCTTTACAATATCGAGCCAAGGATGGAGGAGCCTAGATATTTCATGGCAGCCAAGGCTATGGCTTCAGCCTTCAAGCGCAGATCCCTTGTGGTCATTTTCACTGATGTGGTTGACCAGAGGACATCTGAGGGGCTCTTGCGGCTGACTTTGAGTCTATTTCCCCGTCACCTTCCCCTGGTTACGGCAATGCGCGACCCTGAAGTGGCGGGACTGGCTGATATGAATCCCAAGAACGTGAGAGATCTATACGTCTCAGGTGTGGCCGCTGAAACCATTCACAGGCGAGAGCTCCTTGTGAGCAAGCTCAGGACAATGGGCGCGATGGTCATTGACACCGCGCCGTCTAGGATCTCAGGGGAAACTCTGGATCAGTATCTTGATATCAAGCTCAAGGGAAGGCTCTGATCACGTGGCGGTTTTTCCTGACACAAGATAGCTTAATCAACAAATATCTACTTTTTGGGTTCAGCTATTTTGTATACGAGTTCCTTGTTCAGATCATATGTCCAAGGGGCGGGAGAGTTCACCCAACCATTGACCTTTCTCTTGCCATAATAATAGCTGTCCTTATTCTCCACAGTATCTCCTTCAAATCCCCCAAGAAGACTGTAAACATTCTTGTAACCAGCCTTGGCCAGGGCGTCCGCGGCTTTCGCGGCCCTGACCCCTGAACGGCAGAAGACCACAATTATGTCATCTGCCTTGAATTTTGACTTGACCTCTTTGATAAAGTTTTCATTCTTTTCCAGGGATATCTTGTTTTCTCCAGGCATGAGCTTGCCTGTGGAGAATGATAAAGGA
The DNA here is from genome assembly GCA_964519135.1 of uncultured Syntrophales bacterium. Taxonomy (GTDB): domain Bacteria; phylum Desulfobacterota; class Desulfomonilia; order Desulfomonilales; family Desulfomonilaceae; genus CAZFJT01. Next base: position 11,066 of record CAZFJT010000011.1, read on the forward strand.
ATGTTGATCGCCATTTCAGGATGACCCACAAAGAAGTATTCCTCAGGGGTTCTCACATCAAGAAATTTTATGGAATCAGGCGCTTGTTTCCATTTCATATACGCCTGCTCAGGGGTGATGTACAGTCCCAATTTAGTTTGACGTTTTTCATCGGGCTGTTGCGTGGCCTCTTTTGCCAATGCCATTGAGCTTATACCGATTAATAGCGCCATGCATATTACGGCCGATCTTTTTATCATAAAATTCCTCCCTTTTGAGTCTGCCGCCTCATTACGGGCGCCGCTTGAAACTAAAATTAAGACCGCAATAATGTGAGTCAAGTTTTCATCTTAAATTGAGAGCCTTATGGAACATCATATCTTACCCGGCCAGAGACGAACTTGAGTGAGAGGTCAACTATCCTTATATTGAGTGTAGGATCATATTGGATAGTTATTGTTAATATTAAGCCTTGGCGCCTTGGGAAATTGCAGACGCGGAAATTGTGGAGAAAAAATATTGGCCCCGATATTTGAGCAAATTGATACAAAGGACCTGGATTGGACGGAACTGGATAGTTACAAAGATCGGAACATCCACCAGTCCGGCGCCTGGCTAAAATTCATGTCATCTTTTCTTGGGTCTGATCCAATAATTGCAAGACTGAGTGAAGGAAACTCAACTTTAGGTTATTTCACAGGGTTCATTGTAAAAAAATTCGGATTGAAAATACTGGGCAGCCCTTTTCCAGGATGGAACACCACATATATGGGCTTCAATCTGAAACCCGAGGTTCCAAGGGTAGTCGCTCTTCGGGCTTTGGAAAAATGGGCGTTCACTGACCTTGGTTGTCATCATTTGGAAGTCCTTGACAGATATGTGACAGTGGAGGATTTGCAAGAGCTTGGTTTTCATTACAGGATATTCCATGGATACGAAATAGATTTGACCCCTGATGTGGACAAGCTATGGTCCAATTTGCGTAGGGATTGCAGGGGATCGATCAGAAAATCCATCAAGAACAAGGTTACAGTAGAACAAAGCCATGATCTGGAATTCGCGGATGACTATTACCTCCAATTGGAAGATGTTTTTGCGAAAAACAATCTGACGCCTCCGTACCCAAAGGAAAGAGTTAAATTACTGATAGAGAACTTGGCGCCCAGTGGAATGCTGCTATTGCTGCGGGCCAGGGATGAAAATGGAACATGTATAGCCACAGGGATCTTACCTGCAATGGCCTCCACTATGTACTCCTGGGGCGCGGCCAGTTACAGGGACTATCAGAAGCTAAGGCCCAATGAACCCATACACTGGAGCGCCATGAAATACTGGAAAGACCGGGGAATAACAGTTTGCGACATGGTTGGAGGTGGGGACTATAAAAAGAAATATGGGGGCTATGAGATAGCGGTCCCTTGGGCCCGCAAATCAAGAAACTCAGCCCTAACAATGATGCGATCCATGGCCAGACCGGCCTTTGACACAATGCAATTGATAAGGGGAACCCTAAAAAGCGCATTCAGGAAGTCGGGGGTATAGTTACTAATCATTCCAGATCAGGGGCGGGGCTTTTAGATTCCTGTTCTTGCGCTCCCTCGGAAATTTGGGGCTCGGATTCTGTTTCCACTGGAGCGTTGTTCCCAGGAGAAAGAAGTTTGAGAACTTCCATATGCCCGTTCATCAGCGCATATTTTTCAGCGGTATAACCGATATTGTCCTGTATGGTCATATCAGCCTCGTGCTTCAGCAGCAATTCCACCATTTCCTTGTTTCCCAGCTCCGCGGCCGTCATAAGCGGAGTCTTACCGTCACTTCGGGCCCTTCTGTTTATATCAGCGCCTTTGTTTAAAAGGGCCTCTGTTGTTTTCAGATCACCGTTTTTTACGGCAAAATCCAGGGCTGTTTTAAAGAAAGCCCCTTCAGCGTTCGGGTCCGCTCGATTTTCAAGTAAAAACTCCACCATTTCCAGGTCTTTTTTCTGGGTTGCTATTATTAGGGGCGTGTTCTCGAATTGACCCTTTGCGTTGACATTCGCCCCTTTTGCGGCAAGAACCTCCATGGCCGCCCTATTACCTTTTTCAAAGGCCGTTATAAAAGGGGTTTTGCCGTCCGGGCCTTTTTGTTCAACATTCGCCCCCTGTTCAATGAGCATAGCCAAAATATCCGGTTTATTGAGCTCCGCTGATATCAGAATAGGGGGCTTGCCTTTGAATTCTCCTGATTCAGGGGCCTTGTTAACATCAACTCCCTTTTGCAAAAGGGTCTTCACCACTTCGTTCTCCCCTGAAACCAAGGCTGAGATGAGATAGGCGTTAAGACCGGCCTGTTGGGCGCCATCTCCTGAACCAGCGGCCAGAAGCAAGTTTATTACTTCAGCGCGCCCCTTATCCATAGCTAGATTCAAGGCTGTTAAATCTGAGCCTTCCTTCATGATCCCAGGGTCCGCGCCTTTTTCAAGAAGGATTTTCACAGCTTCAGTTGAACCGCTATCAGCGGCTACCATCAGCGGGGTCAGGCCTTCGTCGTTTTTAGTGTTAATATGGGATCCCTTATCCAGCAATAGCCCAATCACCTCAGAGTTGGGCGTTTTTATGGCGTAAAATAATGGGGATGCGCCTTGCTTGTCCTTGGCTGCCGGATCAGCGTTATTATCCAATAGAATCTTTACGGATTGGACGTTACCTGAGCCGGATGCAGCCATTAAGGGAGTTACTCCTGATTCATCGGGTTCATTGACCTTTGCGCAAAAGGAGCACAGCTTGGAGACAATTCCGCTCATACCCTTTGATGAGGCCTTAAATAGGGCTGTGGCCCCTTCATTGTCAATGGCGTTTACAAACGCCCCCTTTTCAATCAAAAGATCCGCGGTCTGTTCATGATTGTTTTCAATGGCCAACATTAGAGGTGTTTTGCCCAGGAACCTCGCGTTAATATTTGCGTCAGCTTCTATAAGGGAGTTAACCACATTAATGTGACCATTTGCCGAGGCAAGGTCCATTGCCGTGGCCCCGTCCTTCCGTCTGAGATCCGTAATGGCGTCATTTGAAAGGAGCGAATTAACCACTTCGTTGAACCCTTGTTCAGCCGCCAGAATCAAAGCGTTTTCCCCTTTGGGGTTCACAAGGTTCGGGTTGGCCTTTTTTGCCAGAAGGTCTGAAACAATCGCCGGATAGTTGCTTTCAGCCGCTATCATTAGGGGTGTGAGTCCCGCGTTGTTTCTGGAGTTAGGATTGGCCCCTTTGGAGATGGCCTGTGTAACCGCCCCTGGATCTCCTTTTTTAACGGCCCCAAAGAGGGCGCGATTTTTATTACTAGGAGATATTTTAGCGCCTGGCCTGTTACCCACTGCCGCGCCTTTAGCCCCCTGCCCCTCAGATGGGGGTTTCTTGATTCCCGCGGGATTCTTTGCCGTTCCTTTGCCTGCGTCTGGCAATGGGGCGGATGGTCCCAATATGGTTTCATAAATGGAGGAAACAACATTTGTGGCGGCGTCAAGCGCCTGGAATTGGTACGCGAGCGCGGCCAGGCCCAAGAGAATTGCCAATCCTACTCCAATGCCGATACCAACCTTAGCGGATCCGCGGATCTCGGGCAGCGCAAAAAGGCCTTTTTTCTTTGGCCCATTTTCAAGGGATTGTTTTGAAGGGCTTTTTGGGGCCCCAGTGCTTTTATTTTTCTTTCTGGTTGTCTTCTTCTTGGGCTTTTCCGGTTCCTGGATCTCAGGCGCGCTGGCGGGTTTCTCTTTATTCTTGTTTTTTTCTCCCCGTTTTCTCAGTTTGATCTTCGCGTTCATTGTATCGTCTGCCCCATCTGCGTCCCTGCTGTCCTGGGCCTGGGGTTTTTCTTCTTTAGATATTTCTTTTGGATTCTTTTCCTTTTTTTCGGGCTTTTCGTTCCACGGCGCGGTTACTATATTCTCTAGTTCAGAAGTGGTCAGGAACTCGTCAGAAGAGGTCGGGTCATCATCCTTGGGCCTTCTGGCCAATTCAATAGTAGGTTCATATGGTTCATCCGGGGAATCCTCATTTTGGTCCTTCAACTCCTCGGCTGGATCACCGCTTCCACCTTTGACAAGATCGGCGATATCCGCGGTTGCCAGAAAGTCTTTGTTGGCCCCCTGACTGTCCTCTCCAAATGATGTGTCCAGTAATTCCTCAGTGGGCACGTCAGAGGATTCCACCTGTGTGGGCGTCTCTGCGGAAAGAATTACTGTTTCCCCTTGTGAATTCCTCTTTTTCTTTGTGGTTTTTTTGAGATCCGCAACCTTTCTTCCATCAACTATGCCTTCATCGAGCATCTTCTGAAAAACACTCTCAAGGATGGTTTCCGTTTGTTCCTTTTCTTTAAGGGTCTTTTCTATGGTATCTGTCTCTTCAGGGTTGTAAGAGAGCGCGTGTGTTGCGCCATTACCTTGTGTAAGGTCGCTGGGAGGCGTCCAATTGTGCCCTGCCAGGTCCGGGGGCTCAAGGAAGCCCGCTTCTATGAGTTTGTTGAAGATGCTATTGAGTTTTTTTGAGCTGATATTGTATCTGGCCATCAATTGGGCGTCGTCCATGCCTGATAATACAAGGGACGCTAATTCAGTGGCTTTTATTTTTTTTGAAGACTGCTTGGCCATAATATGGTCCTGAATGAAAGGCCGTTTGTTATCCCAAGTGGAACCGGAGAGTTAGGTCCGAGATCCTTGAATTTGCTGACACTCATATCTGGAAGTCAAATCTATTCTAATGGATTATACCGCGGATGATGTTTTGCATCAATCTTGAGGTTATGAAATTAATCCTAAGAGGCGCAAAAACTTGCTATTATTATGCGGACTCCAAAAAGGCCAGGATTATTGATATGGTCCGCTGGGAGACATCCTTGCCATATTCAAGTACCTTTTTGTCCGTGCTTTTGTAGGTTCCATCATCTATTTGATTCAAACACAGACGAATCTTTTCAAGATCCCTACCCACCAAAGTTGATCCGCCCCTCTCAATATATATGGGTCTTTCGGTATTTTCCCTGCATATAAGACAAGGTGTATTGAACAGGCTTGATTCAGATTGCACTGATCCTGAGTCGGACAGAAGGAATTTTGCCCCTTTCATCAGGGAAAGGAAATGAATATATGGCTCAGGCGGCGTCAGCATCAGGTTTTTGATTGACTCGAATTCATTGGTCAGCCCAAAGTCTCCAATACGGTTTATTGTGCGGGGATGAATCGGAAATATCATCTGGGAATCTATTTCTCTGAATATGGCCAATAATTCCAGTAGAGAGTCCTTTTTGTCCACATTGGATGGACGGTGCAATGTTATCAAGCAATACTCGCGTTCAGTGAGGTTAAAGTCCTTCCATCTCTCGAGTTTCTCCACTTCAGGCAAGAAAATCCCAAGGGTTTCAAGCATGATGTCCCCAACCAAATGGGCTCTGGACATCTCTATTCCCTCTCGCTCCAAGTTCCTCATCCCAGAGGGTTCTGAAACAAATAGAAGATTGGATAGATGATCCGTGAGCCTGCGATTGTGCTCTTCAGGCATGGTTTCGTCAAACGATCGCAAGCCGGCCTCAACATGGGCCACTGGTATAAAGAGTTTCCTGGCCACCAATGAGGCCGCTATTGTTGAATTCACATCCCCCACCACAATCACAAGGTCCGGCTCAATCTCCTTGCACACCTTCTCGAATTCGATCATGATCTTGCCCGTCATTTCCCCATGTCCACCCGATCCGACTCCCAGGTGGTAGTGAGGCTTGGGCAGGCT
>CAZFJT010000012.1:0-14054 GCA_964519135.1 uncultured Syntrophales bacterium
GTGTAGCCCTGACTGAACTGACGATCAATTAGACCTGAGCTGAAGTCATGCGCGCCAGGGGGTCATAAAAATATCATAGCTAATTGAATAGACTCCTGAAGAGGATCTTTGCGCCACACACGGCTTTTCTTGAGCCCTTGTCCTCTATTATTACCAAGGGTCTGGGATTCTTGAGAGCGCAATAGGCCACAAAGTTTCTCACAATTCTTTTTTTGGATTTAGCGTTGTAATAAAGATAATAGGGTCTGGTAAGAGGATAATCCCCTTCATTCACAGCCTCTATGGAAGGTTGAATGGGATCGGAAAGGGGATACTTCCTTATACCCAGTGTCTTCACCTTGCTCTCCAGGCCGCTATCATTTATCTTATCCAAGTCACAAACACGAATAAAACCTATGGAATTCATATCACCGGCCACACTTGAAATCAAAGATCTATAGCTTATCTTTTTAATGATTTTTTTGGAAAACGCGGACTTTAAAATATGGGCTTCCATGAACCCGGGCTCTGCCGACCTTTTATCAGAAATCACAAATGTGTTAATCGGACTGTTTGCCCCCCCAATTTCTTTCCAATTGGAAATGCTTCCTGAAAAAATCGCTTTAACGTCATCCATTGAGATATCAGAAACAGGATTACTTTTGTTGGCTATAAAAGCAAATCCACCCCACCCTATGATTTCCCCTTTGAGTTTAATGCCTCTTTGAGCAGCCCTATTTTTTAGATTTGTGGATGCCCAGGGCGAGCGCATGATGATCTCACAGTTTCCTTTGAGGAACTCATCGAATTTGCAATTTGTTCCACCTGAAACAACTATCGCGCAACCAGGATTAATCTTCATGTATTCCAGCGCGTACTGGTTTGTTATTTTTGCAATAGTGGCCACTCCCCGGACCCTTATGGTTTCATAATCGTCAGCAGAGGCCTTATTAACAAATACCGCCACAAAAGAGATAATCGCGACCGCGGCAAAAAACATCCTGATAAACTTATCCATTCGCTCCCCCTGCCAAATCTTTCGGAATTAGAAAAACGCTAAAATAATGGGGTTATCCGCCAGGTTTTAATCTCAGAATGCCTTGCAAATCAGAGGCCAATTTTTAGTCGGGACTGACCATAGATGCATCAACCTGGAAAGATTAATTAAATTAAATAAAGTTCAGGTCGTTGAATCAAAATAAAATATTATTTTATAGGAGCATGATTGAAAAACACTCATGTTTCAAATTGAGATCATGTAATTTCAACAGGTTGATAATTGTTAGGTAAGTGTGAAATTCACCCAATTGAGGGATAATCACGAATCAATTTCAGGTCATTGATGGAATTAATCGTAAAATGTTCCTTCACATACGGAGTCCGGTCTATTGTGGTACTCTTGCAGGGATATCACACGGTATTCATCGCCTCTATGTCTGGCGATAAGACCAAGTGAAAAAGCGTTGGCCCCAGCAAGTGTCGTGAAATAGGGCACATGATGATTCAAAGCAGCCAAACGGATCGGATGGGAGTCTTTTATGGCTTGTTTATCATCGGCAGTGTTAATCACAATGGCTATTTCATGGTTTTTTATGAGTTGAATAACATTATCGTCCGCGCCTTCGTGGACCTTTCCGGTAATATCGCAATAAAGACCATGACCATTTAGATCAGCCGCGGTTCCATCAGTGCATACAAGAGTAAATCCGCATTCCAATAATCTTTTGGCTACAGCCACAACAGCTTGTCGATCCTTCTGGGTAACACTTAGAAATACCTTACCCTTTGATGGAATAGGATAATCAGTGCTGTATTGGGACTTGAGAAAGGCCGGGCCAAATTCGCGATCAATGCCCATCACCTCGCCTGTTGATTTCATTTCAGGTCCCAGGATCGTATCAACGCCTGGGAATTTTATAAAAGGAAGAACCGCCTCTTTAACGCTTATGTGATGTGGTAGAAGCTCCCTTACGAATTCCACTTCTTTGAGTGTTTTTCCTGCCATCACCCTGGCGCCTATCTTTGCCAGAGGAACTCCAATGGCTTTAGATACAAACGGAATAGTCCTTGAAGCCCTGGGATTAACTTCCAACACATAAAATTCTCCATTTTTAAGAGCAAGTTGAAGGTTCATTAAACCTTTAACATTCAGGCTTCCAGCGAGCAATCTGGTGATTCTCCTGATTTCGTCCAAATGATATCTGCCGAGACTGTACGGAGGCAAAGAACAAGAAGAATCCCCTGAATGCACACCAGCTTCTTCTATGTGCTCCATAATTCCCCCAATGACCACTTGCTTGCCGTCAGCCACCGCGTCCACGTCAATCTCCACGGCTGATGTTAGATAACCGTCCAATAGTATGGGATGGTCTGGAGAGGCTTCCACAACATTTGTCAAATAGTCCTTTAAATCGCCGTCATTGTGAACAATCTCCATGGCCCGACCACCAAGCACATATGAAGGCCTTACCACGAGTGGATAGCCTATCCTGTCGGCCACTTTCATCACTTCACCATAAGAATGGGCGATATCATTGGGAGGCTGATTCAGACCAAGCTCTATGAGCATTTCCTTGAAGCGTTTTCTGTCCTCGGCCTCATCTATTGCGTCAGGGGATGTACCTATTATGGGAACTCCTTCATTCCATAATGGACCGGCCAATTTAAGAGGGGTTTGGCCGCCGAACTGAACTATCACTCCAACAGGTTTTTCAAGGTGTACAATCTCCAGGGTGTCCTCAAGGGTCAACGGCTCAAAATAAAGCCTGTCCGAAGTATCATAATCGGTGCTTACAGTCTCTGGGTTGCAATTGACCATGATGGTTTCATAGCCGTCTTCACTAAGCGCGAAAACCCCATGTACACAACAATAATCAAACTCTATGCCCTGACCTATTCTGTTGGGTCCTCCTCCAAGGATCATGATCTTATTTTTATCAGTGGGGAAAGATTCACATTCCTCTTCATAGGTTGAATATAGATATGGGGTATGGGCCTCAAACTCGGCCGCGCAAGTGTCCACTCTCTTGTAAACCGGTCGAATCCCAAGACTGTGCCTTAGGTTTCTTATTTCCTGCTCTGTCCTGTTAGCAAGAGCGGCGAGTCTGTTGTCGGAAAAGCCGAATGATTTAGAAAGCCTCAGCCTCTCTTTAAGGCCATTGTCGTGTAACAGAAAATCAGGCCCAGATATTTTTCTCTCCATTTCCACTATTTGTTCTATCTGATCAAGGAACCATGGATCTATTTTTGAAGCTTGAGCAATTTCTTGAACAGAAAGACCATTTCTCATCGCGTCCGCTAAATAGTAAAGCCTGTCTGGGGTCGGTTTGGCTACTTTTTCTAAAAGAGCTTCTTTGGAAACCCTTTCCTTTAATATTGGTTCAAATCCATAAATATCTATTTCCATGGATCTGATCGCCTTTTGGACGGATTCCTTGAATGTCCTGCCAATGGCCATGGCTTCACCAACGGACTTCATTTGGGTGCTAAGGGTGGGGTCCGCTGTAGGGAACTTTTCAAATGTGAATCTGGGGATCTTGGTCACAACATAATCTATTGTGGGTTCAAATGAAGCGGGAGTTTTTAGGGTAATATCATTGGAAATCTCATCCAAGGTGTATCCAACAGCCAGTTTTGCCGCTATCTTTGCAATTGGAAAACCAGTGGCCTTTGACGCGAGCGCGCTTGATCTGGAAACCCGGGGATTCATCTCAATGACAACAACGCGACCAGTTTCCGGATCCACAGCGAATTGTATATTTGATCCCCCTGTGTCAACGCCAATTTCTCTGATTATGGCCACTGACTGGTCCCTAAGGATTTGATATTCTTTGTCGGTGAGTGTCTGGGCCGGCGCGACAGTTATGGAATCTCCAGTGTGGACACCCATGGGGTCAAAATTCTCTATGGAACATATGATAACCACATTATCCGCGGTATCTCTCATTACCTCCAGCTCAAATTCTTTCCATCCGAGCACTGATTCTTCAACGAGGATTTGACCAACAGGCGATGTTCCAAGTCCCCATAGGGCAAGATCCTGAAATTGTTCTTTGGTGTAAGCGATGCTCGCGCCTGTGCCTCCCAAGGTGTAAGAAGGCCTTATCACATTTGGAAATCCGACCTCGTTTGCTATTTTCCAAGCCTCGTCAAGTGAATTGGCGTATCCGCTCAATGGTAGATCCAGACCGATTGCAGCCATTGCTTCTTTGAACTGGTCCCTGTCCTCAGCTTTGTTGATCGCTTCTATTCCCGCGCCGATCAACTCCACATTGAACTTTTCCAACACACCCGCTTCATGAAGGGCTTTTGCCAAATTCAGGGCTGTCTGCCCTCCGATTGTAGGCAGAATCGCGTCTGGTCTCTCCCGTTCTATGATGGTAGCCAAAATGTCTGGTTTTAAGGGCTCAATGTACGTCGCGTCCGAGAATTCCGGGTCGGTCATTATGGTGGCAGGGTTTGAATTAACCAGAATAACCCTGAAGCCTTCTTCTCTAAGGGCTTTTAAAGCCTGGGTTCCGGAATAGTCAAATTCACAAGCCTGGCCAATTACTATTGGACCTGAACCAATAACCAGAATCGATTTCAAATCAGTTCTTTTTGGCATTTTTTCTTTTTTCTCTTTGCGGTTTATAAAAAAATTAATAAAAACAGCTAATAATAACGGAATGCCCTTAAGTCAATATAGCGCGAGGATAATATCTTTAATCACAATGCATTCAGGCGCGGGACGCGCTTCAGCGGTTCATCAAACCCTTTGAAATAAAGGCCCAATAAAAACGCTATACAAAAAGAACATTGGTTTCGAGCCGTATGTAAGAGCTTGGGAGAATATAGGACCGAAAAAATCAAAATTCAAGGGAAACTCGATAAGAGTTTTACAGTACGCGGGGTTTATCGAAAAAGGTGGTTAAGGATGCTATGGTGACCGTGACCATATAGGAACAGGTTTATTTAGGACAAAACCAAGAATAATGAATCTTCACGATCGATTCACGCAAATAAGACCGATGCTCTACCAGTCATGGGACCTTGGCTGGCCCATGATACTGATAATGTTTTTCCATTTCGCCATAGGATTAACGGACGCATATGTGGGAGGATTGCTCGGGGTTAAGATACTCGCGGCTGTGGGATATGTTGGGCAGCTCTATTGGACATTAATGATATTAGCCAACGCGCTGACCGTTGGTACTGTGGCTATGGTATCCCAGGCCCACGGCGCAAAATCATCCATAGGCGTTGGAGGGGTGACCACACATTCATTGGCTCTGGGCCTTATTATCTCTTCCATAATTACCGGTCTTGCCCATATTTATCCGGAAAAATTGGTGAACATGGCTGGAATGCCGGGAGACATTAGGGATATAGCGGTGGTTTTCCTAGAGATATTCTCGTTGGTGGTGATTCCCACATATTTAATGATCATAACCGGTGGTATCTTACGCGCGTCCGGAAGAATAAGAACAGCCATGTTTAACGCGTTCATAGCTGCTATTTTTAATATAGGCGGGGATTTTGTTTTAGCTTTTGGATATGGCCCGTTTCCTGAAATGGGATTCCGTGGAATAGCCTGGTCCACTATGGTTTCAACCGTCCTGGGCGCGGGTCTGAATATGTTTTATATGTTCAGGGGGCCACTCAGAATAAACCTGAAAATGATTACGAATCCCGCGACAAGGTGCCTGAAAAATTTGATTAAATTAGGTGTTCCCACAGCGATTCAGCAGACATCATGGAATGTGGGGACTTTGGTGGTCTACTTTTTGGTAGGTAGCCTCCAAAAGGATGAGATCGTGGCTTTGGCTGCAATGACAGGGGGGCTAAGGATAGAGGCTGTAGTATTTCTGCCAATATTTGCTTTGAGTATGGCGGCTTCGGTTCTCACAGGAAACCGGCTCGGCGCGGGAGACGTGGAAGGCGCCAAATTCGGCGCTAAGGTCACGGCCGGCATGTGCCTGGTGATCATTGGCATTCCAGCGATTGCGATATTTATATCAGCTCCGTGGATATCCTTATTTCTAACAAAGGACCCAGCCGTGCTTGCTGAAATGACAAGGTACCTGAGGATACAAATGGTGGCCATGCCATTTATGGCCATTGGAGTAACATTGTCCGGCGCAATGCAAGGCGCGGGGGATACATTTGGAACAATGCGTCTGATCGTTTTCGGAATGTGGGTTGTGAGAATCCCTTTGATACTTAGTGTCATTTATCTCTTAAAAACGCCTCCAGTGGGAATATGGTGGGCAATGACACTATCAGTGATAATAATGTGCGCTTTGCTGGCGTCAAGATTCAAATCCGGAGTATGGGTGGAAGCTTCAAAGGATAAAAAGAACAATTCAATGCTTTGGGAGGCCTGCGCGGAAAAGTGGAGGACATGAGACAAATTGACATATCATTTAACAGGCAGTGTCAAGGTTACCTTTGTGTGGAGGTTTGCATTGATGCCTGATTCTATGGTGGACACATTAAGGATCATTGCATTACCCAATGTGCGGATTTTGATCTTGTCTTGAACTTCCGACCAGGGAAAACCCAAACCGCTCATCTCATATCGGACCACCGGATAATCAAATTCAGACGTATATCTTCTATTTATTTCATTAACCCCATGGCCTTTTTCCAAAACCGCCTGGTTCGTTCCTGGCCTGAAAGCAAGCCGAGTTGTTCTGACTTCAAAGTATGGATGGAAAAACAACCAGAATATTGATGGGATAATGAAGAAGATAACGAACAAAATTAGTTTCACTGTTAAAGACAATTGCCCAGGCGCCCGCGCTTTGTGATTGAAGAAGAGCGCCATTTGGGGAACCCTGATTACATTGTAATATAATAATGATAATAGAGAGAATATTATGATCCCTGACCATAACGCGTCGGTGACAAAGTGCCCTCCCTGGGCTATCCTGGCGTGGCTCATCATAATGCCGTAACCAAAGCCGGCCGCTCCCAGAGTTGTCGCGGCATACGGGTAATATGGATAAAAGGCCAGTACCGATGTGGACGCGAATGCAAAAGAGCAATGACCGCAAGTAAAAGATTTACCTTTACCGGGAATTCCCGGCTGCCACGGGGCATGGTATTTCCAGGGGCCGTTAAATTGTTGGATTTCAGAAGGACGTGGTCTTCCCCAATAAGGTTTTAGGATTCCATTGACCAAAATTCCAGGCCCTATAAGACAAGTTAAAAATACGACCATAAGTGGACCTTTTAACCTCTCCGGGAATTTGCCCAAAATTGCCGAGGCATAGGCCAAAAATGAAAATATCATCAACACAACGCCGGGAATTGCCCCATAATCATAAAGACATATCCATGGGGATTCTGAGCCGACAGGCCATTGGTTTGCCTTTTGCAGGGGATCATGGAATTGGGACGCCAATTTGATGTCCAAATTAAATTCCTCAAAGGCGTATGTGGCAAGAGCGCCCGCCAAAAGCAGAATAACCGTTAATATAAAACCCTTTTGTCCGAACGAGATGCGCCTCATAAAAACACTACTCTCATATATTGTAGTTGGCCTCTTTGTACATTGACCCAAGTAGTTGACGTGGGATCAAAACTGGGGCATTTTACAGATTTTAACCAGCAAAAGAAAGGAGTGGAGGGATTGAGGGTTCTTTCAGGTATACAGCCAAGCGGGGCTCTTCATTTGGGAAACTATCTCGGCATGATGCAACCAATGCTGGAATATCAAGATAAATCCCAATTGTTTGTATTTATAGTAAATTTGCATGCCCTTACAAGTGTGGAGGACGGGGAAAAACTCTCTCGCGGCACTTTAGAGGCTGCAGCTGATTTTTTGGCGTTGGGACTCGATCCTGACAAGACCATATTCTGGGTTCAGTCAGATGTGCCGGAGGTTGTGGAATTATCTTGGATACTAACGTGTCATACGCCTATGGGTCTTTTGGAGAGATGCCATTCATATAAGGATAAGGTGGCCAAGGGCCTAACTCCAAATCATGGTTTGTTCGCATATCCCGTATTGATGGCCGCGGATATTTTACTTTATCAATCACATAAAATACCTGTGGGCAAGGACCAAAAGCAGCACGTTGAGGTAACCAGGGACATAGCGATAAAATTTAACAACACATACGGTGAAACGTTTGTACTGCCAGAACCTGAGATTAATGATGACGTTGCCACCGTTCCAGGAGTCGATGGTCTGAAAATGTCCAAATCCTATGGCAACACAATAGATCTGTTCCTTGATGAAAAGGACCTGAAAAAGAGGGTGATGGCCATAAAGACAGACTCAACACCAGTGGATGAACCCAAAGACCCTGATACATGCAATCTCTTTCAGATATTTAAGCATTTTGCTCCAAAGCCAAGGGTACAAGAGGTCTTGGACCTGTATCACCAAGGCGGAGCAGCTTATGGAACCCTGAAAAAGGAGCTTGTGGGTCATCTATGGGAATATTTTTCTGAGCAAAGGGAAACAAGGGCCAAACTGATTAAAGATCCCGGACATATAAAAGGGATCTTGAACTCAGGCGCAAACAAGGCCCGTGAGATAGCCGCAGAAACCATAGACGCGGTTAGGGCGAAAGTTGGTCTGAAATACTAGGTGTTCCAGAGGGCCTATCCTGGGCTTGTGCTGAACCCATGGCCCAAGCGAGCTTTTTCTAATAAATGGGGCTTTTAACAAGATAATTTACTAAAATCAGTATCGCGCCCTATAAGTAATTGTTATGCGTAAAAACAAGGTTTCCCCACTGAATATTAGAAAGATCATACCGATTCTTAGAGAGTCATGCTCTGAATTGGAAGATCCGATTGTAACCAAGATTTCAAAGAAGAAAAGAGACCCATTCCGTATACTTATATCTACCGTCCTGTCTGCAAGAACAAAAGATGAAATGACCAGAAAGGCTTCTGAAAACTTATTTCAGAGGGCCTCAACCCCTGAGGAGATAATTACATTACAATTGGAGGAAATCGAAAAACTGATCTACCCGGCTGGATTTTACAAGAACAAGGCAAAATCTATAAAACTGCTTTGCCAGAATTTATTGAATGAATTTAATGGGATTGTGCCGAGTGATTTGAATGATTTATTGAAGTTGCCCGGTGTGGGAAGAAAAACAGCGAATCTGGTTTTAACCCTTGGTTTTAACAAATTGGGGATTTGTGTTGATACCCATGTTCATAGAATATCTAATAGGCTCGGATATGTGAAGACCACCACACCGGAAAAAACAGAAATGGCACTAAGAAAGAAACTTCCAAAGGAATTCTGGATAGAATATAATGACCTTTTGGTAACTTACGGTCAAAATATTTGCAAGCCAATTTCTCCATTATGCTCTAAATGTAAAATTGAGCAATATTGTAGGAAAATAGATGTGACCCGTAACAGATAATGTTTTGGGCTTTTGTGGTTAAATATATTTGGGTCATATTCGGATGGGACGGGGATTAGATATAATACATGAAATTATGGTCCAAGTCCCTGGAAATGCCCTTTTTTCTGGCCATGGAACATAGATCTTCTATCGAAACCGACTGAAAGTATTCAACCAATATTTTCTGAGTTTTTTCCCACACATGCCTTGTAATGCAAGTGGTATATATTGTGTCGTCAATATTTCCCAACTGTCCCTCGGCGAGACAGTGCACAGGCACTATGGGACCCTGCGCCACTTCGATAATATCCATAACGGTGATCTGGGAAGGATCCTTGGAAAGCATGTACCCGCCCTTGGGGCCTCTGCGGCTCTTAAGAATACCGCCTTTAAGTAATTTGTTGAAAATCTGTTCAAGATATCTCTGGGAGATTCTCTGACGCCTGGCGATATCTTTTATTTGAGTAGGCTGGCCCGCGCCGTGGTACGCCACGTCAAATACAGCTCTTACTCCGTATCTCGCGGCTGTTGAAATGCGCATTTTTGTTTCCTAGAGACAAAATTATTGTGCAGCAGGTCTGGATTATAGTTAACTTGAGTTCAGCTCCGAAGAACAATAACCAATGCCCTGCAAATCTGTCAAGATAAAAAATCAGGGCTCAAAGATGAAAATGTTATGTCATTTTAAGAAATATATGGTTTTTATTTTAATAATATATTTCACAGGAGATCAAATATCGCGGGAGTTCCTTGAGCTTTTTTATGCTTATTTGTGATACGGATTCCCTTGGACGGAAGATTTTGATGATGAGGCTAGAAGGGTCTTACTATCCGGTCTATGATCATGTTTGTCAAAATCAATGACACAATATCTGATTCTCGCCACTCCAGATTTAATCATCCCAAGCTTTTCAGCAGCGCATTTAGAAACATCTAGAATTCTCTTTTTCGAAAAAGGGCCTCGGTCATTGACCCGTAGAATAATTTCCTTGTTATTATCCATATTGACAACATGTATTATTGAGCCAAGTGGAAGGGTTTTATGGGCCGCTGTTAGCGCGTTCATATCATAGGTTTCCCCAGAGGCGGTCTTTTTGCCATGAAAGCCTGGCCCGTACCAGGAGGCTATCCCTTGTTCAAAGGATCCCACGGGTATTTTCTTCAATGTGGTATATTCTAAGCCATTAATTGTGTAAGTATTACCGGTCTGCCTAGTGAGAGAAGCCAGCCTTGGAGAGCAGGACAGGCACAGCGTGGATAAAAAGGAAATAATAATAAGGCATAAGGCGCGGTTATTTGCAATCATTATGATAATAATAAAGTATATGGCTGTAATAAAGATGGATATATGATGCCAAGAAACAACATTAAAGTCAAGATGTATGACGATGTAATGAAAGAAAAATATCGCCACGAGGTTATAAGGTCGGCGATTGTTGTCAGCAAGGAAAATGAAACATCGCCTTTTCTTGACGATAAGTAATTAATCATTGTAATCTCGGAATTCATGATATGTGTCAATCATTGGAAAATTATCGGACAAAAACCTTAGTTCCGTTAAAAAGAGCCCTTTATAAGGCCATTGAATGAGTGTTTTGCTAAAGGGCGACAGTAAACTCCACTAATCAGATCATGAAGGCAAATGATATATGTTTGGAGCCGAGTATGATGAAGAGAATTAAAATAATCCCATTGTTCTTGATTATAATTTCAATGAATTTGGTCTCTTGCGATCCTGAAGAGATTGCAAGACGCAAGACCCCGGCTCCTATAAAAAGCGCGCTTACATTTGCTGAAGCCCCAGATGACGGCGGCAGGGAAAAGCAGACCGGTAAGAAAACAGGTAAGCCAAAATTGGCAATAGTTTCTCCAAAGGACGGAGCTGTATATCCGGTTGGAAAGCCATTGATATTTAGGGCCAAAGCAGTGAACAAGCTGGGATATCCCCCTGAGGGCTCTGAGCTCATTTGGAAATGCGTTGATTTAAAAAGTAAAAAGAATATTAATATAGGCAAGGGATTGAAGGTGGTAAAGGAACTCGAGCCCGGACCTTACCAGATCACTGCTACAATGTTGTACGATAAAAGACAGGTGAAAGTTAAAGGAAAGCCTAAAGTAAAATACAATCACATGGTCAAAAAGGTAAATATCAGAGTGGCCATGAGCATATCAGGAAAAGTTGAGTCTGGTGGAAAAGGTTTGCCTGGCGCAGAGTTGATATTAACTGATAATTCCGGAAAAAAGGTATTTGAAAAAATAAAGTCCGGGCCAACAGGCGAATTTTCAATGGAGTTTCCCCAGCATACCATAAGCAGATTAACAATAAGAAAACCTGGCTATAGTTTCACGCCTCTCCAAAAGGTATTTGAATTCCAGGGAAAATCTGAAAATGTAGTATTTAAGGGAGCTAAGGCGGACATCCAGGATATTATGCTAACTTCAGATCCTGGATCCAATCAGCCGATAAAGGAGTTATGTCCAGAGCAAGAGCTCTATTTCAAAGCCGGTTTTGAATCGGATAGGCAAGTTCAAAGAGTAGAAGCCTTCCTGGTGCAAACAACCACAAAAGGTAAAGTGAGCGTACTTCTTGGTGAGGCAATAGAACCCGGGCTTGTTCCAAACACCTTGGATCCTAACGCGCCACAATCCATGGCGGTGAAGATACCGGAAAGACTCAAACCAGGAGCGGTTTCCGATGACTACAATATAGTGGTTACATATTATGATTCTTCAGGAGATTCTTTTTCAGGTATATCTGACCAACAGGTCAAGTTGAGCCCATCTAGCTGCGCAAAAAAAGTAACTTTGACAGGCGTCAAGGAACAAAGGCAGGGAAATAACCAAAAGGCCATCGAACTCTATGATAAGGCTGAGAAATACGGAGCAGCTTCCTCAAGCGCAAAGGAAAGCCCCAGGTACAAGGAATTAAGGCTCTTCAATCGCGGCTTGGCCCATTTATCAATGGCCATAGAGTCAAAAAGTGGAGGGTTGAACGAAATAGGCCATTTAAACAAATCGCTAGCGGATTTTTCGGATGTTCTTGACATGAGTAGGAGAGACGCACAGGCATTGCTCATGAGAGGAGTAGCAAGCTATCTTCGGGGTAACTACGATATGGCAATCGCAGAAATATCAAAAGCCATAAAAATTTCGCCGGATCTCGCGGCAGGTCATAAAATCAGAGGTATGGCGTACATTAAAACCCAAGATCCAGATAATCTATCCAAAGCGATCGATGACTTTACCGCAGCTTTGTCCGAAGAAAAGAACAATGACTCCCTGAGACGGATGAGAAAGGAAACGTTGATTCATGACATTGAATTAGCGGATGCAAAGGCTTCCGGAGATTCTTCCGACAAAAGGCCTAAAAGCCGGTCAGAGGAAATCAAAGTGAACTCGAATAAGATTAGAGTCCCTGATCTTACAGAAGTGGTAGACTTCACTGAATTCGTGAGAAAGTCCAGGAATTAGTATGAAACAATAAGTGGTTGAAAATACAGTAATAGTTCAAAAGATTGATTGAATAATTCTATGATTACCATTAGCTTTTTGCCCGCTCACAGGAAACACGGAATCAAAATAATATTTCTTGCGCCCATTAAGCTTTTCTTCCTATTTCACACAGCAATTCTCATAAAGAGAACCCTGAGATCAGTTTATTCATATGAGGGCGGTTCACTGGAAGGGGTGTTTCTTTCCTCAAGGTCTAGCGCAAAAAAGTTGGTCTTGAAGGCTATTTCCCAGACGAAATGCCGGAGTGTTTAAGTATGGCCGATAAAATTTCATGATTTGGGGCCAATTATTATCCAAATCATATGTGTTTTTATAATTGGAGGGAGTCTGAGATGACAGAGCTGGTAATAGTGGTGGTAATCACCCTATCCATTTCTTGCATGTGCTCACTCTTTGAAGCAACCCTGTTCTCCACCAGGACAGGCGCTCTTGAAGCTTCAAAGGCCGCAGGGATCAATGCGTCCTTAGCGGAAAAATTTTTGGAAATGAAGAAGAATATAGCTGAGCCAATATCTTCTATACTCATATTGAACACAATATCCCATACAGCAGGGGCCACATTGGCGGGAATGTACGCCGCGTCAGCTCTTGGAACAGATCATGTGCCCGTTTTTTCAGTATTGTTCACAATATGCATCCTATTCTTGTCTGAAATCGCTCCCAAGACCATAGGCGCGGTTTACTGGAGAAATCTTTGGCCTTTTCTTGTCTGGCCAATAAGAATAATGAAGTACGCGCTATATCCCGCGATAGTGGTTACCCAAGCTTTTTCCAGGTTGTTTCATGGAGCTCCTTCAACACCATCGGTTACTGAGGATGAAATACTGGCAATAGTAAGACTTGGAGCAAAGGCCGGGGAGATAACCCTTGATGAAAGCAAGCTCGTGCATAACATAATCAGCCTGGAAAACGAGCCGGTAAGGAAAATAATGACTCCAAGGACAGTTATAGTCTCAATGGACGCGAATATGACAATAAAGGAAGCAAGGGAAGCCATAGATGGAAAGGGCCTTACAAGGTTTCCCATATACGAAAATGATAGGGAAAATATTATAGGTTACGTGTTATCGCACGATCTTTTGTCAATGAAAAGAGCCGGTGATGAGAACGCTTCCATAAAGACTTTGGCAAAGCAAATAAGTTTTGTGCCCCAGACCATGGACAGTCTCACGTTGCTGACAAATTGCCTGAGTAAGCGTATGC
>CAZFJT010000012.1:14064-16246 GCA_964519135.1 uncultured Syntrophales bacterium
CACATATTCATCGTTATTGATGAATTTGGGGGAGTCGCAGGTCTGGTCACCCTGGAAGACGTATTAGAGGCTATTTTAGGATATGAAATTGTGGATGAAACAGACCGGGAGGTTGATTTGCAACAACTGGCGAAAAGGAGAAGAGACATAGCCCTGGCAAAGCTAAAGGAAGACAAGGAAAAAAGGCGATCAACCAGATAATAGAGGGAAAATATAAATGGATTACAATATTATAGATGTTGAACGCAATGGCAGGGTTGCAATAGTTAGATTTGATAGGGGCTCTGGTGTAAACGCCCTTTCACTGGAATTGATGAAAGAGCTTGTTTCCGTGGCTTTGGCTCTTGATGAAGACGATGAAATCTCGGTGGTAGTTCTGGCGGGCTCTAAAGAGTGCTTTACAGGCGGCATAGATTTAAGGGACCCTGAGTTGTTAAACGCGATGAGCGCTGATATTGGTGTTAGGAGGAGATTATTATCTTATGGGCCAAAAATGTGCGCGGCTTGGGAGTCAATGGGGCCTGTTACCATTGCGGCGATTGAAGGCCATTGCGTTGGCGGTGGTGTGGCTTTCGCGGTATCATGCGATTTTCGTATAGCCGGGCAATCGGCCTTTTTTAGGATCCCGGAGTTAAATCTTGGGATGAATATGAGCTGGCAATCTCTCCCAAGGTTAACTCACCTGGTTGGTCCGGCCAGAGCGAAACAGATGGTGATCCTCGCGGAAAGAGTGTCAGCCAATCAAGCAATGGAATGGGGTCTGGTTCAGGAAGTCGCGGAAGATGGAAAGGTCTTGAAAGCTGCAATGGAGATGGCTGAAAAAATAGCAAACATGCCTCCTTTGCCTGTAAAGATGACGAAAAAGACCATTAATGCGTTAACAACAGTAAACGATAGCTTGTGTTCCCACATGGACACTGACCAGTTCATACTTTGCCAATTTACAGAAGACCATAAAGAGGGAGTAAACGCATTTTTGACAAAGAGATCTCCTAAGTTCAAAGGAAAATAGGGAAATAACCGGATCCCTGTCTCAATTTCACACGTATTTCTATGTTTAAATTAGAGGCTCGTTATTCAACCAACCTGTGTATCAGAAAGTCAGTAAGGGCCACAAGCCCGTGTGTGGGCATGAAGTTGCTGGCTGAAACGTCATAGAGGATCTTATTGTAAGATGGGAATTCCTCGTCTTCTTTCCAATTCATGAATACAACAGGGAGCATTGGAAAGATTTTAAACATAAGGCCCTCATCACCCATTTCAACATGCTTGCCTCCATAGGCCATTGCACGCTTTATCTTTTCATCTCTATCCATATTGAAGAACATGGAGAGTTTTCTGGTGGTGGTCTTTGAAAAATGGGCGCCAAGAAAGGCCCCATCGTGAAGAGAGCGGCAGTCAATCCATTCACCCATTATTCTTACTGCTGTTCCTTCATTTTCCGTCGCGGCCAAAAGATGTTGCAACGCCAGGACCTTCAAAGGCAGGGTGTCGAATTCCTCATGACCGGCCCTAACCCTATAAGGAAGCAGATCCAGGGAAAACCATGAACTGAGAAATTGAACAATGACCTTAGGAACACCTTCAGAATCATAGGCCCCATCACATTGATCCGCCATGGTTACAGGGTCAACTCTCTTAATGCGAGCAATCAATTCATTGTACTTTTTGATCAGCTCGTCAATGTTTTCTCCTGTCTCAGCCCTTTCAAGCCACATGGTGTATTCGTCTGGAGAGGGCAAGTTTACCTCCATTGGCTGTTATAGTTATATGGGAATATTAATCACTGTTCCCGCCCATGAAAAACCATATCACATGAAATGATATTATCATCCGATGGTATTACTTGGGGAGCGGTTTCAAGAGCGCGTTAATTCGCGAAATAATGGGCGCTGGATGGGGCTTGCTCGAGCCCCGAAATGCGAGTGAACTGAAATAATCCTGTAAAAAGAATGAATTACGAAAAAAAGTTAAAGTAGATAAGTGCCTAAAATTAATAAACATTCTAGGTTGACCAAATAGACGCCTTATGATATTATCTTTTCATCATTTAATAAATCGGCCGGCCAGAGATGACCTCCAGTTAAATCTGATAGCGGCCATTAAAATTTATGTTGGGTGCGTGGGTGTGAAAGCGGAGGGATGCGCTGTACACTGTAATGGGAACGCGCGTCCCTTTCGC
>CAZFJT010000013.1:0-15579 GCA_964519135.1 uncultured Syntrophales bacterium
AGGAATACCAGGTTCGGACTTCCCAATGGCAGGATTGAGATCATTAATCATTGTTATGTCAGTTGTTTTGGCGATTCCTTGCCTTGGCGCCGGCCCATTGAGCGATGAACAATGCGAACTGGTCAAGGGCTTCATAGCCGCGGTTGAGGATATCACCAAATATGATAAGGATCCCATATCCAGAAGGAACGCATACGAAGGGGCCCTTGAAAGATTGCGGTACAGCCTGGAAAATACTGGCAAACGGCTGGATCAAGAAAAGATTAACCGATTGATGGGCCTGGCTACTGCATATAAGGATTGGGCTTCCATTTACGCTACTCTGGCGCAAAAGGGCGCTCATTCTCCTCAAGCGTTGGAACGCATGGCCCTGGCAAGGGAGCATTTTCTCAATGATTGCCGGATTGATAAGTAAAGGCTGATCCATATATAATAAAAGTCCCATATAGTCTCAAGGCCCCTTTATCGCGACACAATAGACTCTTTAATAGTTTTCCGATGTTGGGGGTATAGGTGTGGTTGGCCTCTGCACCCAACGGTGAAAATGCAGAGAATTGGATGTTACCTTAAATCCCAGCTTAAGGGCCGTACAAAGGGCTGGATAATTGCTGGCCAATATTCTCGCGGCCACTATGGAGACCCGTTTTTTGGCCAGATCGTAAAGAGCCCATCTTATGAGGGTCTCAGCCAATCCGTAGCCTCTCGCCTCAGGAGAAACACCGGCAAAAGCCACGCTTCCAGAAGGCGTATTAGTAATCGCGCTGAAATATGGATTGATCTTGGAAACAACATATCCCACAGGACCCGATTTTGACCTAGCCACCATGACGCTGAAATCACTGTGATCAAAACAATGGCTGAACAGCCCTCCATATAGTGATCTTGCGTCTTTGTTCGTTATTACGGGGTCATAAATAAACCTATTATGAAAGTGAATCTCACTGCACATCTCGGATAGTTCTTCATGCTCTTCTTCCAGCGCTGGACCTATTTCAAAGTCATCCCTGGTCCGGGGTTTTTCCTGAGCGCCCAAATGAAGTAGCATATAGGTCTCAACACCAATGTACCTGAATCCACTCGCTTCAAGGGAATTCGCGGCCGGAATATCGTCCACAGCCACCCTGCAATCCAGAAAATCCACATGGGCAAGCTCTTCCATCACATACCTAAGAAGTCTTTTGAAAACAACCACCTCTCCTCTTCTGGCCAGCAGGTGGGGTATCGCGAACATTCTCATCCTGAAGCGCTCGCTCATCCACGGCATTGCCTCCAGGCCGACCAATCCCACAAGTTCCGCGCCATTCCTCAAACAAATTGCGGTGGTGTTCCTTTTGGATAGTGTTGATTCCAAATATTTAACCATGGCGCTTTTTGCAAGGCCAATGAACTTGAGCTGATAATCCTTATGTGGATACTCTTGAAAGAGCTCCTTAACATCAAGATCCTCTTTAGGATCATAGGTGGTAAAAACCAAGGGAGTCATGGACATAATGAAAAAACACTCTGCTCTGGGGCGAGCCGTATTGATAAAGCAAGGAAGCGGCCCCTATTCCTGAAGATGACCGCGCATAATAACATCATTGATATGATTGTCCAGGCATAGGGTGTATAGTTATTTAAGAAGGCGCGCATGATTGACTGCTTTTCATAAATCGCGCAGTATTAGCTTTTAAAAAGGAGGGGAAATTCTATGAAATCACGACCCATAATAGCGGTAGCACTATATCAGTTGGCGTTCTTGAGTCTGCAACTGATTTCCTATAACACCCATGGGACTCTTTTTCTCATAGGCGTATGGGCCTTGATAACGGTCGCGGCCCTGATAGATAACAGAAACATAATCGAGCGCGTGGCCCAATTGGTTATACAGACGGCATGGTTCATTTTCTTGCTTACAGGTATGAAACCCGGAGATTTCACCCTCTCATTCTTGAAATAAAAATATTGTCTGAATTTGCCGCACAAGGATTGTCAATTTTCAGACGCGGGTATTCTGCTACCGCCTGTGTCGATAATCAAACCCAGGAGAAGACCTGCAAGAGCAGTCTGTACAAGTGTTCCAAGGGCCCAAACCACTGCCATGGTAATAGGAATAGGCATCACACAGTAACTTCCGAATCCCATGGGAATACCTATGGCCAATCCATAAAGAAATCCGAACTGTAACCCAGTGGAAATAGATTTTGGATTTACACAAACTCCATATAGAGTAACAAATAGTAGGGACGCAACCCCTGTGGTCAAATACATAAAACCCATTTTCATCTCTTCCATTGGCCGCCATAGATCTGCGGTGGCTTCATAGGCCTCAGCCAGGATCATCCCATGAATTAACGCATCCAGAGCCGACCAGACCACAAATGTGGCGATAATCGCTATTATATACCGAACCATAATGACCTCCGAAAATCATATAAATGCTGTGTAATAGTTCAACGGGCTTGAAGCGGTTCTGCGCCCGGTTCGATTAGATGGGGAGCTACTGCGCGTAGGGCGATACATCCTTCGATCAACGCCTCCCAAATCATGGAGTCGCTACACTGTATATACCGCACGTATGGCCGTCCGCCAAGGACCTCCCCCTCCAAACCTCCCCCATCGTGATTCCAAATGCTTATGGCGCCCACGGTGAGCGCTTACAATAATTTGATATTTTGTCACAAATTTAAATCGCGGCTTTGGTCAGCGGTGTAGCTTCTATAAATACTCTTTTTAAATGGGGATGCTTTTCAATGATTTGCTTTTCCACCCTCTGAACTGCGTTTAACATTTCTTGAGCAGATGTTCCTTCATTGAATTCTATCTCCAAATTCACTAGGGCGTCTTCTGGTCCAAAGTGCATTGTGAGTATATTCTTTGCGTTACATATATTTTTGTTGGCCATTGCAATCTCTTTGATACTTGCCACCACTTTTGGATCAACGGCTTCCCCGAGCAGGAGACCTCTGCTCTCAATGATGAGAATGAGAGCAACAACCCCCAACATACATCCGATTACTATAGAGGCCACACCATCGTACCATGGGTCATGGTAAAAATGTCCAAGAAAGATACCAACAAGCGCGGTTAAAAGACCGAGAATCGCGGCTGTGTCCTCAAGTAGGACCGTAACAGAGGCCATTTCCTTGCTGTCACGTATCGCGCTGATTATGCCCTTACCATCGGCTTGACTCTTTATTGCCCTGTAGGCCAACATCCATGCGTAACCTTCGAATATCATAGCCGCAATTATTACCACATAGGCCCAGGTGGGGTCCTCCAGGGGTTGTGGATTTATGATATGAATTATGCCCTCGTAAATGGCCATTCCACCACCCATTGAAAAAAGGAGCACAGCGACTATGAAGCTCCAGAAATACCTCTCTTTGCCGTACCCGAATGGGTGGGTTTCATCAGGAGGCCGGGCGCTCATTTTAATACCAAGGAGCAAAAGGGTTTGGTTCCCTGTGTCAACCACCGAATGAATCGCTTCTGAAAGCATGGCTGAACTGGCCGTAAGGTAGGCGGCCACAAACTTGATCACTGCTATTGCGCCATTGGCGAGCACTGCTACTATAACAACCTTTACGGAAGAACCTGAGGCCATGTTTTACATTTCCTCCTTTTTAATATTGCCTGAATGAAAAGCAAGTATAAGAGTCCCTCCTATACCGGCCAGCAAGGAGGCCACCAGCACACTAAGCTTTGCTGTTTCGAGTATCTCTCTGCTATCAAATGATAAATCAGCCACAAAAAGCGACATGGTGAAACCTATTCCGCATAGCAAGCCTCCACCCACTACCGCAATAAAGTCCACGTTTTTGGGCAACCTAGCTATGCCCATTTTTACGGCCAGCCATGAAAATATGGTTATACCCACTGGCTTACCTACACATAAGCCCAATATGACGCCCATTGCTTCGGGCGCCTGAAATAAATTTCCCAATGTATTAAGATTTATGGTCGCCCCCGCGTTGGCCAACGCGAATAGAGGCATGATAATGAATAATACCAGTGGGTGCAAAGCGTGCTCTATTCTTTGTAGAGGAGGTTCAACACCAAGGCAGTATTTCTCCAAAGATCTTATTACGCCTTGATTGTTCTCATTGAGCTTCATTTCAAAGCCCCTTGACTCTTGCCGGTCGAATTGACCCATGATCTTATCAGCGGATTCGATAAATTGGTGGGTATCAAGCTCTGATCTACAAGGTATGGTAAAAGCCACAAGTATTCCGGCCACGGTCGCGTGGACCCCTGACGCGCAAACCAATATCCAGACCGTCAGTCCCAATATGATATAAGGTATTGGGCTTCTGAAACCCAGGAAATTCAAAATTGCCAGAATCCCGAGAATAGGCGCCGCGTAGATCAAATAATTTACCAGTATCTCTCCGCTGTAAAATAGGGCAATTACTATTACCGCGCATAAGTCGTCCACTATTGCCAAGCTCACAAGAAACAGAGCCATTCCCGCGGGCGCCCGTCTCCCCAAAAGGGTCAATGCGGCAGTAACAAAAGCAATGTCCGTGGCCATGGGTATTCCCCACCCTTTGGCCGCAGGGCCGCCCACGTTCAGTATCCAGTAAATGAGAGCGGGAACTACTACGCCTCCAATTGCCGCGGCCACTGGAAGGGCGGCCTGCCTGGGAGACCGTAAATCGCCTACCAGCAGCTCCCTTTTGATCTCCAGCCCTACAACAAAGAAGAACAGAGCCATGAGTCCGTCGTTTATTATGAAATGCACATCCCTTTTGACAAGTATCTCTCCAAGACCTATGGAAACAGGCAAGTGAAAGATATGACCGTAGATATCAGACCAGGAAGAATTAGCCCAAATCAAGGCTATTACCGTGGCCAGGAACATCAATATTCCGCCTGAGGTCTCAATTGCCGCAAAGGATTGGAATGGCTTGACGATCTTATGGCCAAACCTTTCACCTCTCATAAACAATGCGCCCATGGGAGTTCTTCCTGGCATAATCGTCTCCCGTTCATCGGTGATATGTGATCTTGCCATGATATCATGGGCATTGGCATAGGCGCCAAAAGAAAACCGCCAACGCGCCTTTTGAAATAATAGAAAAAAAATCAGGCGGCCAATAATGACCGCCTGTAATAAATTTTAATATTGGATTATTCTTAATAGCCTCTATCTCTGATAAAGAACAAAGCACTTCTTAACTTATCAGCTCGTTATGGATATCTTCCTTGGTTTTGCCTTTTCTACCTTAGGCAAATTCAGGGTTAGGACACCATCAGACATGGTGGCCTTAATATTTTCAACATCAATGAGCTCAGGTGTCTTGAAATTTCTGAAGTAGTTGCCTGTTTTATATTCCTCTAGAACCAACTCACCACTTTGCTCTTGGGCCGGAAGTTTACCCAGTATGGAAAGAACCCCATCAGTGAGATCTATTTCCACATCATCTCCGGTTAGCCCGGGCATGTCCAAAACCACCACCAGTTCCTTTTCTGTTTCGTATATATCCACAGGTGGTGTGAAGTATGTTCCCGCGCGGGTAAACTCTCCTTTTTCAGGCGACAATTCCTGCTTTTCAGTAACTTGCAACTCTTGAGCGGACATTTCGCGCCCTCCTTAATTTATTTTTTTTATATCATTTTCAGATCGCTGATAAACTTAGGCCTTGACCTGGATTTGCCTTGGCCTTGCCGCTTTTTCTATGGGCAAGGTTATGGTCAGCACTCCGTTTTTGTAATTCGCGGTTACTTCATCCGCGTCAATATTGTTCGGTAATGTCAAACTTCTTTGGAATGTGCCTGTGGCTCTCTCCCTGCGATGGAAGCTCATCTGCTCATTGGCCTCCTCTGGCTTTCTTTCACCCTTGATTGCCACTGTATTGCCTTCCACTTTTATATCCAGGTCATCGGTTTTCATACCTGGAACTTCGGCTGTGACCACATATGAATGTTCTTCATGTTTCACGTTCAATAAAGGAAAGATGCGAGCTTGTCTCCATACAGGGTCCGCGGCTGCTGGCCGATTTGACGGAACGCCCTGAAACAATAGGTCCATGCCTCTCCTCAGGCGATCCAGCTCTGAATAATAAGGATCATTAAAAAATCTACTGAACATGGCTGAGTCCTCCTTGATAATTCTTTAAATATTTCTTGTACTTTTTCCTTGAATTACTGTTTATGCATAGTCGCCGGATATCTCCCGGCGACCGAAATGTTGATGATTATCGAACTTGAACTTTTATGTTTTTTTTCTTGCCTGCTTCAGTTTTCGGCATTTTCAATGAAAGAACACCGTCCTTATATGAGGCGTTCACTTTGTCAGGATCCACTTCTGTGGGAAGACTGAAGGATCTGGAAAAAGTCCCGAAAGATCTTTCCACCCTGTGCGTGTTCTCTCCCTTTTCCTCTTTCTCCTCTTTTTTCTCACCCTTGACCGTAAGAACATTACCCGTGAGGTTAACATCTATATTTTCCACGTCCATCCCAGGCAACTCTGCTTTCACTCTAATTTCATCATCAGTCTCAGACACATCAAAGGCTGGTATGAACGGCCTTGTCTCGGCTCCCTCAAGCGTGTTAAACGGGTCTGAGAGAAACTCATTCACTAGATCATTAAAATCTTTACCACTAGGGCCGACGCCCCAATCTGCTCGTCTATTCTGAGGATAATTACGTCTCCAAGGTATTAGACTACGCATTGTCATAATCCTCCTTCATTAAAAGCGATTATGTCTTTTGTTCATTGGCTGTTAACCAATTTGATTCATTTTTTATAAACAGATGTAAATGGTATTTTGTTTTGTCAAGGGTCAGGGAATTTTTTTTGGTTATTTAACGTAAACGTTCACTCTTGTGATATTTTTTTATTGACTGAATTAAACCTTTAGTTTAAAAGTGTCCGGGTTTAGGCGTGATTATAAAGAGATTAATCGTAATTCCGAGCGATCTGTTAACTATAATGAGATAGCATTCTTATTTATATGATTATTTGAGCCCAATAAACAACGTCGAGGTCTTTTGCTAGAATGTGAGATTTAAGTATGTGAAAGTACAGGCCAGAGTCCTTGAAGGTTTTCAAGATCTTAATAGGCAAAAAAATAAGCTGTTTATGTGGTTATGCGTATTATTAAAAAAGTCATTTGTATGCGTTCACCGTGGGCGCCATAAGCGTCTGGAGTCACGATGGGGGAGGTTTGGAGGGGGAGATGGTCTCCCCATCCAATCGAACCGGGCGCAGAACCGCTTCAAGCCCGGTGAACTATTACAGTCATTTTATTGGGAACATTTTTATAAACATGGAACTCTCAAATTTACAAAGAATAGGTCCGCCTGTACAGATAAAAACCCCGGACCTGCTAGAATTTACAATCAGCAAGCAAGACCATTACTTAGGTTGCTAAATTCATTGTCTTAGGAGATTGACATATATCCAAATAATTCACAAATTCACAAGAGTAAATTGGACCTTATTGGCCATTACAACCATGGGCGACTTGAATGATGGAAATTAATTGCAGCTTTATTAATAATTTTAATTTATTGACCACCCACGGATTCACCGGATCAGTGATTCACATGTAAAGCGTAAGTTATAAATCCGGCTTTAATATGGGGGGAACGCCTAAGATTGTTTCAGGCGCCCTTAGACCAATGGTTTTTTTAGATATTGGAGAGAATCAATGTCACGAATGAAAATAGCTCTTATAATTTCACCTTTAGTGGTGATTTTAACCCTGGCCGTCGCCGCCCCTGAACTTTTCTCAAGTTTTAAGAACAGTGGGGATTCCAATTGGAGTTCCGCGGCCGAACGTGGCGCGCCACAGGCGGTTAACACGCCTGATCACTTCGGAATTACGCCCCTGATGAGAGCAGCGTTGGATGGAAGAATCGGTGACGTTCGTTGGCTCATCAACAAGAACGCGAATGTCAACGCGAGGGACAAAGACGCAGAGACCGCTCTTATGGCGGCTGCATTTTCCGGTCACACTGAAGTGGTGGAATTGCTTTTAAACAACGGCGCGAACGTTAACGCTATTTCAAGCGGAGGAGAAACCGCCCTTTCCCTTGCCCAGAACAATGGCCATGATAAGGTGATAAGGATGCTGGTCGCCAATGGCGCTAAAGGACGCGCCAAGATCAGAGGGAATTGACAGACGATTCATTTACCTAGTGTTTCAGATAAACGGGAACAGGCCTAATATATTGCTTGTCCCGTTTCTTAATTTGCCGTATTAATATTATAATAATTGTCCACAGGCAGGTCGCGGAAGATAATAAAAATTCATTGTCCGGCTCATTTATATAACTCATATATGTTTGGTTTGAGTTCCGGACTTACCTAAAAGGAGGCGGAAGAGTCCTGGTGGGCTCCGCGGTCTTCAAAACCGTAAGCAGGGCGCTAGTACCGTTCTGGGTGGGTTCGATTCCCATGCGCCTCCGCCAAAAATTCGATTATGGGCCAATTATATGAATGATATGTGTTTATGGCCATGAGACATGGCCTCCTCCAAGGCCGTGGACAGCCGATTGAGCCCATAAGGTTTTTCCATGGAGGCTCTGAAACCAAAGGCCTTATAACTGTCAAACGCGTGGTCCCCAGGCTTTCCCACTATAATGGCGGCCATGGAATCTTCCAGGGAAACCAGCTTGGCGACCGGCGCCTGTTCCTCTTCTGTATTCAATAGCCCGGAATCTATCAACATTGCGTCAAAGCGATCACCTTGGGCCAACCTTTGTTCAGTGGCCACAAGGGCTTCTGTGGTGTTGGTGGCAAAGTACGCCTCATAACCCAATAGTGTAATAAACTCTCCTGCGGCTATCCTGGATGACTGGTCATCATCCACAACCAGGATATGTTTTTTGGATGATTCCAAACGCTTTCGCTCAAAAGAACCATTCTCGGATATCCGGGCTCGGCCTGACACCGGCAGGTAGATATTGAATTTAGTGCCTTGGTTGACAACAGAGCTGACTTCTATGTGACCTTTATGCCTTTTCAGTATGGAATACACTGTGGCAAGTCCCAATCCGGCTCTTTCCCGCTTGGTTGTGAAATATGGATCAAAGATCCTCTTCAGGTAATCAGGAGCTATGCCGACTCCCTGGTCTTCCACACAAATCTTTACGTATGGTCCAGGGCTTAACGGCAATTTCATCTCCCTGGTTATTTCGTAATTTTCTGCGGTTACTGTTATCAATCCTCCCTCGGGCATTGCTTGTTGCGCGTTGATCAATAATGTGGTTATAACCTGGAATATCAATTCTTCATCTATATCCACATGATTCAGATCATTTGGGAGTGAAAAATCGCAGACTACGTTCGAGCCCCTTAGGGTGAAGCTTGCCGAATCTTCAATAAGCGCGGCTATTGATGACGCTCTCCTTACCTCAGCAGCTCCCTGGGAAAAGGTCAAAAGTTGGGCCGTCAATTTTCTTGCTCTCATGGCCGCTTTATCAGCCTCAGACAAGCGATCAAAAACTTTTAGCGTGAGATCCAGGTACTGCTTAGCCGCTCCTATATTTCCAAAAACCTCTGTTAGTATATTATTGAATTCATGAGATATACCGCTAACCAGATTACCCACTGATTCCAATCTGCGGGCCTTTGTAAGTTCATCCTGAAGATTCTTTGTTTCAGTGATGTCATTACCTATGGACAGAATTCCCACTATTTCCCTATCCCGGTCAAATATCGCCTTATTGGTCCATGAGATCCAGACCCGCTCCCCGTTTTTCTTGATATTTTCGTTGACAGCGTTGGCGAATAGTTCAGGACTACGCTTAATATCCTTCATCACATCTCCAAGATCTCTTCCTGATGACTCGGTTTCAGGAACAATTGTCCCAACAAGGTTTTTGCCTAAAATTTCCTTTTCAGAGTAACCGAAAAAATCTCGGGCGTACTGGTTGAAAAAGGTGATTTCCCCTTTCATGTTCCATCTGATAATTATGCTGTTGGCGTTTTGGACAATTTCCCTGTATTTAAATTCGCTTTCCCAACTTTCGTACTCAGCGTCCTTTAAGGAAGAGATATCCCTGGTTGAGATAATGTACCCGCAAATATCTCCATTGTCTCCTGTTAGGCCTGTTATCCTCTCAAGAGCCGGAAAAGAGGTCCCATCACCCCTCTGCCTTTTTATCTCACCATAATAATCGCCATTAACCGCTACCTGGGACCGGGCTTTTTCACCCAGGGCCTGGTGCGCCTGGATATAGAAATCATCAACAGGCTTTCCTATCAGCTCTTCTTCTTTGATTCCATGAAGCTCAGCAAACGCCTGGTTAACCATCAGCAGGGCGCCATCCAAGCCAACCAGGGCCAGGCCTTCACCTGTAGCGTTTACCATGGACATAAGCACTTTCAGATTAGGCAGATGGTCCATGAAATCTTTGCCTTGGCCCTTGATCCTATCCAATTCAATTTCAAGTTTACTGATTTGCCCTTTTGAGTCAGCGGATATTTCATCGTAGCCCATATAGGCCTCCCTGGATGGAGTGAGTTTTATATACTTCCGTCCCAAACATCGCTTAAAAAATTAAATCCATAGGATTATATTACTTAAACAAATCTTTATAATAGTCCTGAAAAATGTTGTCACGGATGCTGAACCGGGCTATCTGATCTTTGTTGTCCATGGGTTTGGCCTAATTCCCGACCATCGGTTTCAACCATGCCGTCCCTTATTCTGATTACCCTGTCGCAAGCGGCGCCTATGTCTTCTTCGTGGGTAACCAACACCACTGTATAATTTTGAGCGGCCAGTTCCTTAAGCTGGTTTATAACGATCTGTGTATTCTTTGTATCCAACTGGCCTGTGGGCTCATCACCTAATATCAGGGAGGGATTGTTCACCAGAGCCCTGGCGATTGCGGCCCTCTGGCGCTCTCCCCCTGACAGCCTGTTTGCCCAGTGATCCACCCTGTGGCTGAGGCCTACTTTGTCCAATGCGTTCAGTATCTTATCCCTTCTCTCACTACGCTCGGATTCAGCATACACAAGGGGCAATTCCAGATTTTCATAAACAGTTGAATTCGGCAACAAATCGCATGTCTGAAAAACAAAACCAAGTTCATTATTTCTGAAGTGGGCCTGTTCTTCAGAAGTAAAATCCAAGATATCTTCACCTTTGAAAAGATATTGACCAGCGCTGGGAGGTTGCAAGAGGCCCAGGATGTACATCAGGGTGGATTTCCCGGAGCCTGATGGCCCCATAATCGCGACCAACTCTCCCCTGTATATGGAGACACTCACTCCCCTTAAGGCTTGTATTAAATTATTACCATCGTGGAATTCTTTGGTTAGATCAATTGTTTCAATTATTTTTTCAACCATAGGGCGCTCCATTTTTTTATCAGATCAATGGTGTGTCCCAGTATAACCAAAAGCATCTGTGATTCATAGACCAATAACAAGTTAGAGGGCATTCCAAATCTCCGATTAAGGTGATGATCAAAAAAGTTCGATTCGCGTTTTATTTCCATCCATGGTATTTACCTTCCCAAGATTTGTTTAGCAATTGGGTAATAACACCCTGACCATAATTAATAAGGTCCATGTGATTTACCATGAAAGATTTCCTGATTTATTGGCCGCGGGTTGCGTAGAATCTGGAGAACCCTTAATATGGACGAGAATTATTGGCCGACAAATCTCTACTTGGAGACCGAACATGAAAGTTGTAAATTCCACCCTGGAGATAAGCTCCAAAGGTTTCTGCCACATACAGGATTTTACGGAAAACCTCAGAAGACTTGTGAGGGAATCTGAAATATCAGAGGGCTTATTAACAGCCATTGTTCCAGGATCTACAGCGGCCATTACAACCATTGAATACGAGTCAGGAGTAATTAATGACTTGAAAAGGGCCATTGAACAAATAGCGCCCCAGAACATTGAATATGAGCATAACCTCCGCTGGGGGGACGGAAATGGATTCTCCCATGTGCGCGCGGCTTTGATGAAGCCATCATTGACCATTCCGGTTATAGAAGGAAAACTCTGCTTGGGTGTGTGGCAACAGGTTGTACTATGCGATTTTGACAATAAATCCAGAAATAGACAGCTTATGGTACAAATCATAGGGGAATAGATCTTGAAAGCTTTTGTATTTGACGGTTCAGCCAAACTACAGGAAGTGGATCAGCCAAATCCCGCAGATGGCGAAGCATTGGTTAAGGTAATCCTTGCGGGGATCTGCAAGACCGATATTGAAATAACCAAAGGCTATATGGACTTCCAAGGCATACTCGGCCATGAATTCGTGGGTAAAGTTGAAAGGGCTACAAACCCTGAACTGGTTGGAAAACGTGTGGTAGGAGAGATCAATGTTGGTTGCGGGAAATGTGAATTATGCGCGAAGGGCTTGGAACGCCATTGCTTCACAAGATCCGTAATGGGAATACTCAATCGGCCGGGATCATTGGCTGAATATACAACTTTGCCTGAAAAGAACCTTTGTTTGGTTCCAGACAATGTTTCAGATGAGACCGCGGCTTTTGTGGAACCATTGGCTGCAGGACTGGAGATATTGGAGCAGGTTCGGATCGAACCACAGAGCAAGGTTCTGGTGATCGGAGATGGAAGGCTGGGATTGCTCACATCCATGGTCCTGAGGCTCACCGGCTGTGATCTTTATGCTGTTGGAAAGCATCGAGAAAAGCTGGACATACTCGGTTCACTGGGAATAAAGACAGTGCTTTTGAATGAAATTGAAAATATGGAACGCATCTTTGATGTGGTAATCGAAGCGTCAGGGAATCCGACCGGCTGGGACTTAGCTATTTCAAAGATTAAACCCAGGGGTGTCTTGGTTCTAAAGAGCACGTATCATGGGGCCTTTGATTTCAATCCAGCGCCCCTGGTCATTGATGAAATATCTGTTGTCGGCTCAAGGTGTGGACAATTTCAACCAGCTTTGAGGCTATTGGAAAGGGGGCTGATTGATCCTAGTCCATTGCTGACTGAGATATTTTCCTTACAGGACGCGGAAGCTGCTTTTCAAAAGGCTCAGGAAAAGTCGTCATTAAAAGTTTTATTACGAGCTTGATATTCCCAGGGAGATAACTAATTCTATTATATGTATAATGGTTCACCATACCGAGCCACGTGATATTATGCCTGGCTCTTAAAGAGGCTTTCCGAGAAACAATATCAATTCCATTTATTTGGAATTACAATTAAGGCAATTTTGGCGCTAGATATAAGTGACAAAGATCTCATTCACTGCTTAAACCGATCATTTCAATCTTCCCATGGGCAAAAAAATGCGAGAAATCACAGTACAAACCCCCAGTGTAAAATTCAGGCCAACCTTTATTCGTTTTCTGTACATATTCATTCCAGCCCTTATAGTGTTGTTATTATTGGCCGCTGTTTACTACAGAGGCAAAATAACGGCTTCCATGGCTGAGTTGAGCAGCAATGAAATGAATGCGGTAAACCTGCAAAGTTATGTGGTGGAACGCAATTTTCGGGATGTGCTGTCTGATCTGATGTTTCTTGAGACCCACAGGGAGTTCGTTAACTATCTCAGCAAACCTGACATGATAACAAAGACAGCGCTGATTGAGGAATGGAAGAACCTTGCCATGAGCAAAGGCGTATATGATTCAATTAAGCTGGTTGACAGAAACGGTCATGAGATTGTCCGAGTGGAATATGATAATGGCGTGGCCTTCAGTGTTCGCGATGAAAAGCTCAAAAATGTCTCAAAAGATGAATCATTTTCAGGCGCAATATCAATGAGATCAGGAGAAATTTTCGTTTCGAGTTTCCACTTGGATAAAGAGGGCGGGGAAATTGTAACGCCTTACAAACCTTTAATAACTTTTGCAACTCCCATATTCAATGCTGATGGAGAACTGGGAGGCGCGTTGATCCTGAACTTCCTTGGAAAAACCTTGATAGATGATATCAAAAGGTCCTCCACATCATCTGGGATGTCAATGTTGATAGATTCGCAAGGTTACTGGATAGTGGGACCAACCCCAGAGGATGAGTGGGGTTTTGCCGTCCCGGACAGGATGGACAGTAAATTCAGCCTATCATTTCCACAAGCCTGGCAAGCCATGTCTGTTTCATCTTCAGGTCAGATCAATGTGGATTCCGGACTTTTTACATATACGACAATCTTCCCGCTGATGGAAGGCAAGCGAACAAGTTCGGGACCGGCAAGGGGGCGGTATTTCGACACAGGCTTGATAAGAGGGAAGGCGTACAGTTGGAAGCTTATGTCATTTGTTGATAAACAAGCGGTATCCGCTCATTCCGGCGCTCTTTTAAAGGCCCTTATCCCCCTGTTCATTGGCTTGATAGCGATTGCTGGAGTTCTGGGGGCCCTTTTGGCTATTGCCTCTGAAAAGGCTGTTGTCGCGGAGGGGGCCTTCAAGTTTCAGGTTTCCCACGACAGGCTAACCGGCATATGGAACAGAACCGGTATTCTGGAGTTATTAAGGAGGGAGATCGCAAGGGCCCGAAGGGATGGTTCGTTCCTTTCAGTTGCGTTGGCGGACATTGACGGCTTTAATAAAATAAATATGGAATTGGGTGAAGCCGAGGCTGATGAGGTGCTACGGGCAGTATCCAGAGCCATTTGCGATTCAATCCGCGAGTATGATTCAGCCGGTAGATACGCGGCCGATCAATTCTTGATAGTGCTACCTAATTGCGACAAAAATGACGCATTGCTCGTGCTGGACAGAATTAACGCAGGTCTGGAGGCCCTAGGAGAGATCGGATTCCCGGCTCAGGCCGATATAAAAGTCTCAATCGGCCTGTCAGGCGCCAAGATGAAGGGTGATATCAGCGCTGATAATCTCATTAGAGACGCGATTAACGACATGAGGGAAACAAGGAACGCCAGAGGTTCAGACTAAAAACCATTGCCAGAAAAAAACCGATCCTGTGATATCAATATGGCCAAGCGCTCCAAGTTTATATGTTCAATATTTTTCTGAATGGCTTACTAATAGGCTTTTCCATAGCAGCCGCCATAGGTCCGATAGGTTTACTGTGTATTTCCAGAACACTGACAAAGGGCCGGTTATCGGGCCTGATAACAGGGTTGGGGGTCGCTGTAGCGGACGGGGTATATGGCTCAGTGGCGGCATTTGGCATAACCAGTGTATCGAGCTTTCTAGTGAGTCATAGAGTAGAGTTGCACATTATTGGGGCAATTTTTCTGGCGGGTGTCGGAGTTAGAACGTTATTGCGTGTTAAAAAGCCACTCTCTACTCAAATACAGCCATCAAAAGAACTGTCCAAGGATTTTTTGAGCGCGTTTTTTCTTACCATTACCAACCCAATGACAATCATTACATTCGCCGCAATATTCGCAGGTTTAGGTTTAGGTCTGAGCCATTCTTATTCCCACGTTTCAGCAGTGAGCCTGGTATCGGGTGTTTTTGTCGGATCTTTGCTTTGGTGGGTAATTTTGAGCCTTGGGGCCGGCTTTTTCTCAGGCCTTATGGAGAAAGGGTTGATAAAATACACAAACTTAATAACCGGATTTGCTTTAATAATCTTCGGCGCCTTCAGCGCGCTGACCGCGTTTGGATGACCCGACATGTACCAACTCCCATCGCATAAAAGCGACAACGAAACATGAAAGTCATCGGCTGTTG
>CAZFJT010000014.1:0-2003 GCA_964519135.1 uncultured Syntrophales bacterium
AAGGGTTTACTATCCAATGGCCAAGGCCATACTGTTCACCTCAGAGCCTGTCCCTGGTTTTTATTATAGCGCCTTCTGCGCAATACTTCTTGGTCCGATAGGATTTCTCAATGAAAGCCTTGCCTTTGATGCGTGGTTCTGTTTTCAGGTTCTTTCCTTGGCGGCCCTGTTTTTGATACCCGCTTTAGAGCTTACAAGCGAAGATACTCCCTATCTCCTACCCGCGTATACTCTATTGTTTGCAACCAGTTTTCCAATTTTTCACAACTTCATTTGGGGCCAGTTCAGCGCTATTTTAGCAGCAATGACCCTTGGCGCCCTGGTCACGCATGTTAAAGGCTACACAAAAACGAGCGCCGGTTTGATGGGCCTGACCGTATCTTTAAAATACTACATGGCTATGGCGGCCATATATTACGTTGTCAAGAGAGATTGGAAGACTCTAATTTGGTTCGGAATTTTCCTATTGATCTTTTTTGCTATAATCCCGGCCCTTATCATGGGACCTGTGGACGCTTTTAACTTCCAAAAAATGAGCCTAAAGGAACTCAGTTTACTATCATTCTACGCTAAATTAAACTTTAATTCCCAGTATTTTGCGCATGTGTTCTTTAGATTGACCATGGATGATTGGAAAAATTTAGATTATTCACATACCTTGGTCGCATTATCCGGGCTTATTGTGGTTGCCTTAAATATGATATTGGTATGGTTGATAACTAAAGGGAAGGTGGTATGTGGGAATTACCTTGCATTCTGCCTTGTTTTTCTCTCAACACCCTTTGTGGCGCCCACCAGTTGGCCCCACTATTTTGTTTTTCTCCCATTCTGTCAACTTGTGTTCTGGCTCGCTAC
This sequence comes from uncultured Syntrophales bacterium, assembly GCA_964519135.1. GTDB lineage: Bacteria > Desulfobacterota > Desulfomonilia > Desulfomonilales > Desulfomonilaceae > CAZFJT01. The sequence continues at coordinate 856 of CAZFJT010000014.1, forward strand.
CATGAAAATAGCGAGGAACTGGAAAAGAATCTTACTGATATTGGGTTTTCTAGTACCATCTATAGCCTTGTCCAACATGGTACCATTCCTTGGATATCGTGGTTGGATTGATGTTACCAGTCAGGGCCGCTTGCTTTTTTCTTCTTTGTTTATACTTTTCGGGATATATGTTTTATTGGTCATAAACAGCAGAAATGATTGTAAATTCAAACAAATTTATCGCTAATCTTATAATTAATCATGAGGCGTCGAACAAATATATCTCCATAATTAACAATTCTTTTGAATATGCTGGATTTTACCTGGGAGATCTACAGTAAGACCTCCCTGGTTCAATCCTCAATACGCTATTGAAATATCTTCGCGCCCTTTATTGCTGCCGCCACCCTTGCCACATTCGCGCCGTGGCTCTTTGAAGACTCGAGTTTCTCTTCATTCAAGTCCGTCCTGGAAAGATCCTCTCCGTGGGCCCTGCCATAAGGACCCCATTGCAGGCCGGCCTTGTCGTAACCCTTGGAATTTTTCGGTAAAGGAACTAGCAGGAATCCCAACTCAGCCAGGTTATTGAGCATGGCAAGCATAGTAAGCTCACATCCGCCTCCTGCGTTTCCATAACCTGAACCGCAAGCAAATACCGCGCCCACCTTTCCCACAAGAAGGTCTTTCATCCAAGGGCCGCCGCATACAGTATCTATGAACTTCTTTACCCGCCAATCCATGCTCCCCATGTGAACGGGCGAGCCAATAATTAAACCATCACATGCCATTAAATCATCAATAGTGGTGTTTTCAGCTTCCTTTAACTCAACCTCTGTGTCCTTGATTGAACCCGCGCCTTCCACCACGGCCTCAGCCATGGCCTTTGTTCCACCGTTATCAGTTGCATAGATTACCAAAATTTTTGCCATCATTCCCTCCCCGATTTGTTTTTTAGCTTTATGTTATTAGTGTCTTATCGATATACCAGAACGGTTCTGCCCGGTAATTGTCATACACATCAATAACTTAATTCACCGATTGATTATGGGAAGAACATGGCCGGTAAAAATATTCGGATAGACAGAGCGATCTCAGTAATCTTGTAAACCTGGGTTGCTTTCAGAAATGCCCGGATAATGTGAAGGCTAAGCCATCCACCAGGTAAGTCA
>CAZFJT010000014.1:2013-4694 GCA_964519135.1 uncultured Syntrophales bacterium
GATACTAATAAGACCATTCCGCCATGCATGAGCCAATTGTCGGGCTGCCCGGTTCAAGTTATTCTCAATAGGCTAAGCGTTCAACTAGACAACCACCCCTTACTTCTAAATTTCTTGAGTAGTCTTTTTAATCACTTCCCTTATAATTTTCAGAAGATCTGTGACTATAACAGGTTTTTCCACAACACAGTCCACTTCCGAATGGGAGAAGCTTTCCAATGGCGCGTTTTGTCCCGCCCAACCAGTGAGAAGTATAAACGGAGCTCGATTCCGTCCTTGATTCTTCCTGATTTGACTTAAACTCAAGGCAACTTGCCAACCATTCATTTCTTCCATTCCAAGATCGCATACCACTACATCAATGGAATTCTCCAGAAAAACATCAAGCCCTTTCTTGCCGGAATCCGCAGTGAATACTGTCTGACCCATTGCGGTCAAGCCTTCCTTTAAGACTTCAAGCAATGGAGTCATGTCATCTATGAGCAATATTGAGCAATGGAAGTCATGATCATATCCCTGTATGGGCTCTTTTTCCTTAACTTGTTCCATTGATCCAGGGAGGGTAATGCAGAACTCCGCGCCTCCATTCCTACAGTTTCGAACCGAAATTTCACCGGCATGGGCCCTGATAACCCCATATGAACTTGCCAGTCCCATACCTGTCCCTTGACTACCTTTAGTAGTCCAGAAAGGTTCAAATATCCTGCCCAGGTTCTCGGGTTCTATACCGTGTCCTGAATCGCGGATAATCAATTCCACTTCATTATTTGTCCGTCTTGTGCCTACAAAAATACTTCCACCAAAGGGCATGGCCTCTACAGAATTTTTTATCAAGTTTACAACCACTTCAAATATCTCGTTATATCTTCCGGTTGTAATACAGGATTCTTCAAGATCTTTTTCAAGGGTGATATTTATCCCTTCCTTTGCCGGATTGGTCCTCCACCAAGGTTCACTCATATCAACAGCTTGATTTACACACTCTGAAAGATCAAAGGCCCTGCCCTGCGCTATGGGGGTGTCAACACGTATCCTGGCAAAATCCTGCAACCTTTTTACTGTCTCAGCGCCCATTTTCGAACTATCCACAATCCTTTCCAGATTTGCGTAAGCCTTGGCCAAATGACCTAATTCCAAATTGGTCAATGCCATCTGCGCTCCACTGGATAGAATCTGAAGCAGATTATTGAAATTATGGGCCACACCCCCGGCCATTTCCCCTATTGCCTTGATTCTTTCAGTTTGTAGAAGCAGTTGCTCCGCTCTCTTCTGATCGGTTCTATCCTGCATGGTTATCATGTCAGCGTTTCTTCCACCAAATACAATAGTCTTGGAATAAATATCTACCCATTTGGTATTGCCTGATCTTGCAATGATCCTGAACGTATAATGGTTTACAACATCCGAGTCACCGGCCTGCTTCTTCTTGGATTGAATATCAACAAAATCCCGGTCATCAGGATGCACGGTATCGAGAACTTGCAAGCTCTCCCAAGAGAGTATTTCCTCTTGTGGGTATTCAAGAAGACCGACCGCGGCCTCATTAACGAATTTAAAAACTCCATCCTGCAAAATCATAACCGCCAACAGGGACTGCTCGGATAACAGTCTGAATTTTTCTTCACTCTCCTTTAGGGCCTGAGTCTTTTTCCCTATTTCATGCTCCAGCTCGTCTGAATGCAATAGCAACTTACCAGTAAGGGGTTTCAGCATTCTCCATAGAGCGGCTACTCCTATTATCAAAAAGGCCAGAATAACGGTTGCCGTAGCAAACATACGTCTGTACACAACCCTGTACAGATCCTGTTTGTCCGCGCGTATTACAAGTTTCCAGTCAATGCCAGGGATCTCAGCCAAGGCGTGAACATATTTGCCTGGATTCTTTTCAATATAGTTTCGGGATATGGCGCGAGTTCCTAAATTCAGGCCTGACAAACTTCGGCCGGAATTCCCTGGTTCCTGGTTTCCAGTTTTATAAATAATTTCAGACTCTCCCCTGACATTATCCCGGAACAATATTGTTCTGTATTCTAGTTCATCACTATTACCAACCGCCAGGATTGCCTTAAGTGGTTCAAGATCAAAGAGCGCCAAATCAAGCCCAACCAGTTGTTTAGTTCTGGGCGCAATTATGGGAGAATATACCAGGAGCCGGCCTTTTCCTTGAACTCCTATCGGGCCCCTAAGTCTCACGCTTCTTATATTTTTTGTCTTATAGATCAATTCGTTCGGAGGGTGTTCACCCACCTGGGTCACCTTATTACCAGAACTGTCCAGTCTTGTTATACCTTTGATGATCGGCGCTGCGTTCATACCGTCAGAGAGCTGGTTTATCGTCATCCCCATAAACACCGATGGATCCATAAGCCCCTTGTTGAGTTGGATCAGATTGGTCCTGGCCTTTGACCTGCTGGAAATCTGGGCGGCAAGACCCTTCGCGTTTTCCAGGTACTGCTGAACGGCCATTTGCTTGTCTTTCAGGGTATTTCTCAGGCTTTGCTCTTTTGAGGCCCTTAGTGACTGAAACAATGGTATTATGCATACGGCAGCGACAACCAAACCCACGCCTAATATTCCCGCTGCTGAGAGAATAACTATGGATCTCTGAATTTCTCTAGGAGAGGCTTCCTGCATAGCCTTACCCCTCTTCAATGTAAAAGGCCCTTGAACTCATAGATGAC
>CAZFJT010000014.1:4704-15087 GCA_964519135.1 uncultured Syntrophales bacterium
GAATCTCGAAATTTCCATCCGCAAAAACATCTCATTATTACGCTTCCAATATCGTTGTTCAGAAACAAGTCAATGCGCATATGGTTATTCACAGTGGCGTAATTACTTGGTTCATATGAGGTAAGTAATAGTTTACACATGTGTACAACCTTAGTCAAAAGTAATAATTCGACAAGCCTTATTGACTGTCGCTCAGCAACCCAACCCCATTGAATATAATTTTTGACTGCCGCATTGTGACTTTATTTGGGATGATGTATGATGAGAACTAGTGGCAAATTCAGCCTGAGGAATCATTGAGTGACAATCATATTTCCGCCCTACCCTATCGAACCGGTTCGAGACCCGTATAATACACGGCACACAATTAATTCGGAGGTGATCTGCGCTCTTTGCAGAATAATATGAAACGCCAACTAACTATTACTGCGCTTACTATTATTGGGATCACCCTTGCCAGTCTTAGTCTTAGCCTTGCCAAAGATACCCCTAAGCTGGCCGCGATTTATCAGCTATCGTACATGGAAGCCCTAAAAAACGGAGCATATACTGGATTAACCACCATTGGGAAGCTCAAGGAGCATGGGGATTTCGGCATTGGAACCGTGGAAGGACTGGACGGGGAGCTGATCGCTCTGGAGGGCAAATTTTATCAGGCTAAATCCAATGGTGAAGTAAAAACACTTGGGGATGATGTCCTCGCGCCCTTTGCCAATGTATGTTTTTTTAAGCCAATGGCCGGCTTTCCAGTGGCGCCGGGCAAGGCCGTATCCTTTAAAGAACTAAAGGATCACCTGGAAAAGATGATTCAGCCTGAAAAAGCTATTTACGCGATCAAGATTCAGGGGGTTTTCAATAAGCTGAAATTAAGGAGCCCGCCCAAGCAGACCAAACCTTATCCAAGGTTATCCGAAGCCCTAAAAGGTCAAAAGATATTCAAGTTCAAGGCTACTAAGGGCGCAATGGTTGGCTTTCTTTTTCCTGATCAACCTGAGATCATGTATGAGGTTAATTTTCCAGGATATCATTTTCATTTCATTGGGGATAAGCGAGAAATAGGCGGCCATGTACTGGATTGCTCCATAGATAAGGCCACTGTCTCCTGGATGAAGGCTGAGCGCCTATTGATTGATATGCCTGTTTCGCGGCCCAATTCCAGATGACCTGATTCAAGAGCGATACATAATCAATGATCCCCAACAATTTGTCGGCTATTAACTGATCCTTGAGTCTTCTTATATAGCGCTTTCACATGATGGCCTTAGGCTATATAGGACTTATCGCCCATATCTTAGGGCATAAACCCTGCAAACATTTGCAAGACCCACGCAATATGTGTATAAATTTCGCTATTGTGGTGGAAGAATTATGAGCTTCGCCAGGGGGCGGGAGTCCGATGAGCGAAGTTTGTTGAGCTTGCGAATTTAAACACAGGGAATCGGATCTACCGCCAACAGGCTCAACGCCGCGCCCCCAATTACCGAGGAGTTACCCTAGCGGGAGTTCGCGTCCAACATTTCCTCAACCTTTTGCTTGCTCAATTTTAAGTACTCCTTATCTTTACTGAATATCTCCAAGGTTACTGTATCATCATATTTTGAGGAGATTAGAGCTTTGGTTATCTCTTGGAAGTTTATTGTTCCTGCCCCAATGGGCAAATGATTATCCTGTTTGCCGAAATTATCACTTACATGAACGTGACAGAGCCGTTCCTTGAATTGCTCTATAAAAGCTATTGTGGGCCTTAGTCCCCCTTGGCCGATATTAGCGTGGCCAATGTCCAGTGTCAGACCAAATAAAGGAAACTCTTGGAACAGATCATGGAACAGATCCACATCCGTGACTGAATAATTACCTGAAAAGAGATTTTCCACACAGATCTTTAGATCAAGGTCATAAGCTTTTTGTGCGATCTTGGAAAGGCTTTCAATGCAGGCTGCTTTGAATAGTTCAGGGGCAAACTTTGACAGCCCCTGGTGGTAAGGAGGATGAAGGGTCGCCTTTTTTACCCCCAGTTCCTTGGCCACCTCCATGGAGCATATGATCTCTTGCAGAGAAGCTTCCCTAATCAAGCGGCTAAGATCACCTATTGAAACAAATGTGGGCAAATGGCAGATCAGGCCCATGCGGTTATCTTCCAGAAATGTTTTTATGCTGGAAGACATAGACTGTATGGTTTTAAAATCAGCTTTGGGAGGATCCATGGTCAGCTCAGCCATCTCAAACCCCAGGTCCCGAATGGTCTTCAACTCGTCTATTACATTTCTGGCTGGGAAATTCATTGCCGCAAATATCACAGGAATCTCCTAATATGAGTTATTTCCATTAATTAACCTAGATCTATTGGAAGCAGTCCCCATGGATACGGAAACTCATTATAATCAGAAGCGCTTGATTATATATAAAAAACATTTCAAAGTCCATTCTGGGGTATCCATTCTTCTGGCCTTTGGTCTATAAGATTCAACTTTTGTTGACACTGGTGATAATTTTACCTAGTTTAAAGGAAGCGCCTTATGGAAATACTATATTTGAAATCAAAACCGGTTAATTATGACAGAGACAAAGACTGATGGAAATAGAATAGATTCTGGTTCTACATATTTGGATAACATCCTTGACGGACTGCAAATTGGAGACAATGTTATCTGGTATGACCAGTCGGGGAGCCTTGCGTCCGCATTCTCGCAAAGCTTTTTACGGTCATGTCAAAAAAGTGGGATGCCGCTCATATATGTGAGTTATGACAGGTCTGTGCGAAACTTATTGGATCAATTGGGTCCACTGGCTGAAAACCCGAATTTGACGATAATAGATTGTTTCACATGGGGCAAGGGCGATGGATCGGAAATCTTTTTGAACTTCTACTACGATTCTTCAGTGGAGAGGCCTTGCCGTATAATCAGGATTGATGAGCCCGCAAAACCTGAGATTCTTGAGGAAACATTGTATGGCTTACACTCCGGACTCAGCGGCGCTGTTGGTTTCATATTTGAAAGCCTCACAGGCATGAGAGATCTGTGGGGCGGTGAAGATCAATTAATATCATTTTATTCCCACGCTTGTCCAAAGCTTTACGAGCTGAATACAGTGGCCTATTGGATAATTGAAAAGGCCGCGCATGAAGAGAAATTGCGGGCCCAGTTAAACCAGATCGCCCAGGTGGTGATAGATCTTTCCGTTAAAAGGGGTCGCACTTCCCTGACTGTCGTTAAGGCTGAGAAGAGAGTTAACGCGGACGCGCATACTCCCCATTTCTATTGGGTAAAAGATCAAACCATTCGCTTTGAGAATGGCGGAACCAGCGCAGGGAGAATAGAGATCGGGATGAGGCTCAAAGAGGCAAGGAAGATAAGAGGGGTTTCCCAAACCGACCTCGCGAAAATGGTAGGTGTGACTCCCAGCACAATATCACAGATTGAGAGCAATCTTATATACCCGTCCTTGCCGGCTTTGTTAAAGATGGCTGAAGTCCTGGCCATGGACCCAAGCTCTTTTTTCGGCGACAGATCACGTAATAGGAAGAGATTCCTTTTTAGCGGCGTGGAAGCGGTAGAAGTCAATATAGCGGAAAACTCGGAAGATGCGGTGATAGCAAAGGCCCTTACACCTGTGGACTTTAACGCGACAGCCGAGCCATATATCATAGAGATCTTACCAGGGAAGGTAATCCAAGGACATTTCTTCTTCCACAAAGGAGAAGAAATCGGTTATCTGATCTCAGGGAAGCTGGAACTGGTAATGGAAGAAGAAACATGTGTATTAAGACCAGGAGATTTGGTCCGGCTGACCACTGAATCACCGGACAAATGGATAAATCCTGGCAAATCCCCTGCCCGCCTTTTTTGGATAAACCTGAAATAATCGGTTGATCCCCACGACCTCAGAATGGGCCTATGGGCCGCAGGGACCATTTATAAATCGCGTGTGGGTTCTCTGGCGAACCATACGGTGTAGTCGTTAGCCTATGAGCCGGCCACAGCAGACAACTTTTCTCCGTTGGAAGCAAGGATTTGCGCGACCAGATCCTTTTCCGCGTCCATCACATAGGGAATGCCGGACACATCAGCGGCTTCCCTTGTAAGCGAGACAAGATCACTTCTATCAATGTACTCCAAGGCAAACTTGCGTGATCCGGCCATCAATTGTTGCAGACCTTGTTTCAATCTTTGAACATATGAGTAGAACCCTATGGCGCCCCCTGGGAGGTTCTTGAAATCAGAGCCGAACCTGTCTTTCAATTCCGCTGCCACAGCAAAAAGGCCCAGATAGGCGCCTTCAACCTCATGGCCGTCCAGAGCCTTTTGAGCTTCGGTCTTGCCGACCATTGCAGCGGCCATCAAGGCCCTACCCAAACAAATCGCCTTTACAAACGGGGCGCCCATGGCAAGGGCCTTGTAAATATGATCTTCCAGAGAAAGACCTCCAGCTATAGCTATAGGCGGCACATACTCACCCCTGGATGCGAGCTCCTTGCACATATTGTACGCCAGGCACTCCAGATATACGGTTGGAATGCCCCATTCGTTCATCATTCTCCAAGGGCTCATTCCAGTTCCGCCACCAGCGCCGTCTATTGTCAGGAGATCGATTTTGGCGTTAGAAGAGAATTTAATCGCTCTGGCAAGGTCACTGGCCCTGTAGGCGCCTGTTTTCAGGGTCACATATTTTGCGCCAAGACTCCTTAAATGATTCACAGACTTATAGAATTCTTCTTCTTCAACCATTCCTAGACGGGAATGACGCTCAAATTGGTGTATTCCCCCGTGCTTAAAAGCTGTTTGAGATGATCCTAATGTGGGATCAGGCAGAACGATATATCCTCGATCGTGCAACTGTCTGGCCCTTTCAAGGCTTCTAAGCTGGACCTCTCCACCTATGTCCTTTGCGCCCTGCCCCCATTTGAGCTCAAATATTTCAAGACCGAGCTTTTCAATTACATATTCAGGGACTCCCAGACGCGTATCTTCCACATTGGCCTGGACAATAATTCCACCCTTTCCGTCGTACCATTTGCGGAATGCGTTTACTCGCCTTTCCATCTCCGGAGATTTGACTATTCTGCCATTCTTGATATCCGCGTCCTTGTCCATACCGCAGATATTCTCTCCGGCAACAACTATCACTCCTGATATTGCCGCGCCAACCGCGATTTCCTCCCAGTTGGCCCTTGCTATGTGTGTGGAGCCCACCGCTCCTGTGAAGACCGGAAAATCCATCTTAATGGAGTTATCAGCGCCCAGGGCTGTTGAGCAATCAACCGCAGGAAAAACAGCGCTGTCCGAATCAGCGGGAATACCCGTAGCGCCTATACATGTTCCCTGTATGTTGAAATGGGAATAGTCCACAGGATAGTCTTTGTCCGCGCCTGCGGTTACTTTTCCGAATGGTTGAGGATAGAGGGTTTCCCTGCCTTTGATAGCTGATTTCCCTATCTCGCAGTGGCCTGGACAACCGTCAAGACATGTGACGCAAATACCCGAGATGGGCGCGGGTTCCACGCGATTTTTGGTCTTTGTAGCTGAACTACGGTTTGGGGAGCTAAATGTCATTATTTCCTCCATGGTTTTGTTTAAATAAGGGAATGCCCTTTTAAATTCAGATATCTAGTAGATACGGGATTTTCTGGACAGGCTTAACGGCCAATAGTTTAGCTGGACTAACATATTACGTCAATTAGTTTATTTTAATTGAAATTCAAATTTTCGCCTGAATTCCAGCAGAGCGCTATAGCTCACTCAAGCTGCTATGTAATTCCAGAGATGAGTTTGAGAGAACTATCCTTTTACTGTTTTGCAGATTTTGGTATTTCTATTAGGCGCGGACCAGGATTTATGGCCCAGAGCGTATTTATTATTTTTAATTAACAGATTATCTTTATTATTAGCACTGAACCTTGGGATCCAGACTTCAATAATTTGATTACTTTATTTCCCATATAATTACATCTTGGACCAAATGATCTGAACCCATTGACTTTTGGCTACTAAAGCGGATAAAATAAACCATTCAATCATAATAATTAGATTGAGTATTTGATATAAATATGATTTTCCATTTATAAGTTATTAGCCTTATTGGGATGGAGATAAGAGCTTTTTCTTAATGAAGAATATTTATAAATAACTCACATCGGCCTAATAAATATGGATGAACTTTTGAGCCCCATTAGGAGGGGATCGGATTTCGAGAAGATTATCGGACGCGATGATCAATGAATAAGAGAATTCACAACGCGCCGCAGGTTAGGAATTGATATACCGCCAACTCATAGAGATTTTTGATCGAGGCTTTAGAACCCTGTTCATGCTGGAATTACAGCATGACTCTGAGATGGACTGGTACGAAGTCAGGGTGTTCAGAGGCGCTGAATTGGTGGGATATGTTCATGGATACGCAAACCAGGGTTGGAGTCCTCAGGTTAATAATATATGGGTATCCACCGAGCACAGGCGTAAGGGAATAGCCACACTCATGATGAGTAAGCTTGAGGATTATACCGGCCAAACCCCTATGCCCGCCACTCCCATAGATGATAATCCAGCAGCGCGCAGTTTCTGGTCAAAATATTCAGGTAGTGAAAATGGAGCGTGGGATGAGGACTCATCTGAATTTCCCTATGTGGAAGGCTCAGAAAAAATTCAATACAGACGTTTTGTTGAGTACAGGCAAAAGGGTTTCAAACTACTGCTCTTGGTAGTATTTGAATATGACAAAGGTTCGGAATGGTTCGAAATAAAAGTATATAACGGGCCTGAGCTCATAGCCTCGTCCGACGGGTCGGCTAATGAAGGTTGGCATCCCCAGGTAAACAGTATATGGGTGGCTGAAAAACATAGGCTCAGGGGAATAGGGCGCCACATGATGGATACTGTGGGCAGATACTTTGGATTCTCTCCAAAACCCACTGTTCCCATTGAAGAGGACACTGTGGCCAAAGCCTTTTGGAACAAAATACACACATTGAAGCCCCGCATGTACATCAAGTCTTATGGCCCCGGAATATTGGGGGAATCAGGTTCAGGAAAATTCAGGCAGTTCGTGGAAATGCCAAGAGACAATACCGCTGAGTTGCTTATGGTGGATTTTCAATTTGACCCTGAAAACGACTGGTTCGAAATTAGTGTGAATAAGGGCAAAAGAAGAGTGGCCGGATGTGAAGGCAGAGGGAACGAAGGCTGGAGACCCCAGGTCAACAACATTTGGGTCCATGAGGGTTTTCGCAGACGGGGCATAGCCACACTGATGCTGAGTAAACTTGAGAGACACTTTGGATTCAGACCCGTTCCCACTAGCAACTTTGGCGAGAATTCCCCTGAATCGGCCTTTTGGGAAACATATTTAAATACTGAAGATCATGGTCAGGCTAAAAACCACGCTGTTCATGGATAGATTTTTACATTGTCTCGGGGACCTATTAGACCCATCAAATGATTATATGTAAACCAATACAAGCTCCTGTTTTTTGCCTTGAAGCCCCACAGTATTATTAATTATTATTTCGCGCTACAAGCCCGTTTGTGAGATATAACCTCAAACAGCTTTTCCAATACCCATATGTTTGCTAATGTGCCTTCCAAGACACCAGCGCAACAGGCTCGCTGGACATGTGTATAAAAAACTTCTTAACAATGGGGTTTTTCAATGAATAATGATTGGCGCAAAAGGTACGGCTCGAAACTCAAGACACCTAAACAGGCCGCGTCTGTAATCAAGAACGGCGACAGGGTATATCTAGGAAGTATTTGCGCTGAACCGAGATTATTGACCCAAGCTATAGGGGCTTCCTCTGCGGATGATGTTGAATTTATACAGCTCAAGGCAGGCGCGGAGGCTTCTGAGATTTGCGCAAAAGCCAGGTCCAGATTCAGATTGAAAACCTTCTCAGTGGTGGGCAGAAATGAACAATACACAGGAATCTCAGAGTCGGACTATGTGCCCTTGTTCCAATCGGAAATACCAAAATTTTTCCAGAGCAGGAGAATTCCCATTGATGTGGCTGTAGTTCAGGTATCTGAGCCGGATCGTTTCGGCCAGGTCAGCCTTGGTATCTCAGTTGATATAACCAGGGCCGCGGTGGAATCTGCAAGGACCGTTATCGCCCAGATCAACCCCAATATGCCAAGAACCCTGGGTGACACCCACATATCGGTTGACTCCATACATCACCTGGTAGAAGGGGATGAAAAACTCATTGAGATCAAAGAAATTAAGCTTTCCGAATCAGACCAAATGATCTCAAAATACGCATGCGAGCTTATAGAAGACGGTTCGGTGCTTCAAATAGGTTTTGCGGCGCTTTCCCAAGGATTTAGCCGACACCTGCTCGGGCACAAGGACCTTGGGGTTCATAGTGAGATGATTACAGACTCATTGGTTGATCTATACGAAGCTGGTGTGATCACGAATTCCACTAAAAAATCGTACAGAGGGAAAAGCCTGGCTACTTTTTGTTTGGGAACCAACAGATTATATGATTTTGTTAACAATAATACCCAGATTGAATTCCACCCCTCTGATGTGGTTCTTAATCCTGCTTTTATCGCCTCAAATGACAAGATGGTGGCCATTAATCTAGCTCTGCAAGTTGACCTTAGAGGTCAGATAAGACAGGGAAGCCTAGGTTGGACCCCTTTTGAAGGGTCTGGTGGGGAACAAGATTTCATGCGGGGCGCGGGTATGTCCAAAGGAGGGAGATCCATTGTATGCATAAGGTCCGTTGATATGCACGGGAGATCCAACATAGTTCCTAGCTTTGGCCCCAGGGCGGCTGTAATAATGAACAGGGGTGATGTGAACTACGTTGTCACTGAATTCGGTTCCGCGTACCTTGGTGGCAAGACCATTAGAGAGAGGGCTATGGCTCTTATTGATGTGGCCCATCCCGATCATAGGGAGCGATTGGTTGAAAAGGCCAAGGAGCTTGGTTATCTCTACAAGGAGCAGCCCTACTGTAAGGGCATAAGCCCAAGTCTCAGGGAAAGGATTCGAACCGACGTGGAGTTCAAAGGGGGGCTGAAGGCTCACATTCGGCCCATCAAATGCACGGATGAATCCATGCTCAGGGACCTGTTCTATCATCTTTCCCAAAGCTCGGTCTATTTCAGGTACTTCAGCCCAAGAAGAAGCATGCCCCTCAGTAATGTGCAGGATTACGCAAATCTGTCCGAGGATGACGGTCTATCCATTGTGGCCCTTGTTGGGCCAAGGGAACGAAGGAGAATGATTGCTGAAGCAAGGTGCATGTACTCTCCAGGAGATCCATTGCCTGACTTTGCGATCATGGTGGATGAAAATTACCAGGGTTTGGGCATAGGAAAGTTCATGACCAGGTACCTGGTTGATCTGATCATGGAACAAGGGGCGCCTGGTATGAAGGCTGATGTATTGTCCTCAAATACGCCCATGATCAAGGTATTCGAATCCTTGCCATATAAGATCACTAGGACAATATCTGATGGAGTTATCTCCTTGACTTTTGACTTCTCAAAACCAAGAGATGATCAGGGAAAAAAAGAATGATGGCCAATTGATTAGCACAGGATCGTTGACCCGTTGTTCATATCCTTATTAAGGACAAGTAATCAGCGTCAGGAGTGATTATGGATTTTCAAATATCAGACAAGATGCAAACCATATTGGAAATGATGGATGAATTCGTTGAAAAGGAGATCATTCCCATAGAAAAAGAATTCATACACAATCCGTTCCATGAAATGCTCCCACTGATAGAAGAAAAAAGAAATATGGTAAGGCGTATGGAACTCTGGGCGCCTCCCCATCCAAAGGAATATGGCGGCATGGGCCTGGACCTAATGGAATTCGCTTTGGTGTCCGAGTCATTGGGGAGATCTCCCCTTGGGCATTTCATATTCGGATGTCACGCGCCTGACGCGGGAAACATAGAGATATTGCACTTGCATGGAACCAAGGAACAGAAGGAGAAGTACTTGGGCCCTTTGGTTGAGGGAAAGATCAGGAGCTGCTTCTCAATGACAGAGGTGGAAATGCCCGGCTCCAACCCCATAATGCTCGAAACCACCGCTGTAAGACAAGGGGACGAATATGTGATAAACGGCCAGAAATGGTACACAACAGCGGCTGATGGAGCTGAATTCGCTATAGTGATGGCTGTTACTAACCCTGAGGCCCATCCGTACGCGCAGGCGAGTATGATCATTGTTCCAAATGACACACCGGGTTTTAATCTGGTTCGCAATATTTCCATAATGGGACATGAAGGCTCTGATTGGCATAGCCACAGTGAGATCCTTTATCAGAACTGCCGGGTTCCTGTGAGCAATCTCCTTGGTCAGGAAGGCGCGGGCTTTGTCATCGCGCAGGAGAGACTTGGCCCTGGACGGATCCATCATTGCATGAGAT
>CAZFJT010000015.1:0-6247 GCA_964519135.1 uncultured Syntrophales bacterium
AAACCGGCAGGCCTTCCTCTGTGGCGCCGCCCTTGCCAGGTGTGACTCCGCCTACGACGGGGGTTCCGTATTCGAGCATCCAACGGGTCTGAGTTGACCCGATCTTTCCGGTAATGCCCTGCACGAGAACCCGGGTTGAATCGTCTAATAGAACGCTCATGGTTTTTATTGCTCCGTACTCTTTAGATTGATCACTGGGTATTGGTGACGCCTGATTTCCGCTGGATTGTCAAGCCCTGTGGCCGACCAGTTCAACCAATCGTTCCACCGCCTTTTCAGTGGCAACATCGGTCACCACGTGGACACCTCCAGATTCAAGCGTTTCCCAGGTTTCTTCCTGTCGATTGCCCAGGGCCTTGGCTACAATGGGAATGTCCACCCCGTGCTCCTTTACATAGCGAACGACCCCTTTAGCGCCCTCGTGGATCGGATTGATGCCACCGTAAACATTGATTAAAAGACCTTTGAGCCCCTTTTTTGCCATCACAAGATCCATGCATTTATAAAGCAATTCTTCTGTAATGCCACCCCCGGTCTCCAGGAAATTGGCTGGGCGAAGCTTTTGCCCGATAATGTCCATGCTGGCCATGCCCAGGCCTGCGCCAGATGAAATAATACCGATATCCCCGTCCAGGTCCACGTACGTTACACCGATCTCTTTGCCTTTACGTTCCAGGGGATTGTCAATGCGGTCCCCGGCGTCCGGAAGCTTATGGCTGATGCGTTTCAGGGCTGAGTTGTCCACTTCAAGGACAGCGTCCACCGCGCAGAGTTTACCGTCTTCAAGCACAGCCAACGGATTTATCTCAACAATCATCCCCTCAAGTTGAGAAAATACCTTGTACAGACGAACGAGCACATCCGAAAAATAAAGCAGGAGACGGCTGTTCAGACCCAGGCTTCCCAGGAGGTTTCTGGCCTGATATGGGTAAAAGCCGAAAAGAGGGTCCACCTCGGCCGAAACGATTCTGTCGGGTGTTTTTTGGGCCACCTCTTCAATGTGAACACCTCCCTCGGTGCTTGCCACCACGACCGGCGCGCCGGAATAACCGTTTACGGTTACCGCGGCATATAGCTCATCTGTGATGGGGGCCTTTTCTGTGACCATGATCATCTTAACGGGCAGCCCCTTAATCTCGGATTCGAGCGTTTTTTCGCTAAGGGCTTTCAGCTCGTGGGAGTTTTCGGCTATTTTTATGCCTCCGGCCAAGCCCCTTCCTCCCACCAGGACTTGGGCTTTCAATACAACTGGATACCCGATTTGTTCCGCGATGGTTACCGCTTCAGAGGCCGTTCGAGCCACACCGCGCCTGGGAACGGGTATGCCGGCCGATTCAAAAATATTCGCGCCTTCGTATTCATGAAGTCTCATGAAAATCCTCTTCTAAAAGGTTTTTGTGATCTTGGTGGTTCTTAGAAACCGCTTGACAACAATCCATCAAATATAATTAAATATTTGATTAACAATATAATTAAATTTTGGCAAGGATAAAAAACAACGTGCATGAACAGGGGCAAATGTAAAAACAACGCATTGGAGGATATGAGCCACAAGGCGTTCAATGACATCCGTCGCATGCTCTACCACAAGGAGTTGGTCCCGGGCCAGAAAATCGTCTACCGGGAGCTCACTGAAAAACTGAGCATGAGCCCCACCCCGATAATTCAGGCGCTCAAATGGCTTGAAATTCAGGGTCTTGCGTACAGAAAACCCAATCGCGGTTATTATATTGCTCCATGCGCCTTGGAAGAGCTGGAGGAGCTTTTTGATATTCGGGAACTGCTCGAGCCGGCCCTGGTTCCGGCAGCAGTGGAAAATCTGGACGAAGATGGTTTAAAGGATCTCAAATCTTCCCTTGAGGCGTGCCGGTCCGCGCAAAACAACATTTACATGCAAGAAAGGGTGTTCAGGAATACTGAATTTCACCTGACCCTTGCCTCGTTTTCGAAAAAAAGGAATCAGATTCGAATTTTGGAAAATATTTTCGATCTGCTTTTTTTGAAATACGGAGGTAATTATTTACCCCTATCTTCGCTCAAGTCCGTGAACAGGGAACATAAAATGATATTTGAATACGTCAAGGAGCGAAAACCAAAGGAAGCCCAGAAACTGCTTTCAAAGCATACGATCAACGTCCGTGAGCAGGTGGTCGCGAGTTACCGTCGGATGCTTGAGGAGAGAGAAGGGCCGGGATTTTAAGGACTTAAGGATGGGACGGTTGCTGAAGAGTTCAAGTAATTAAACATTTTAATAATAACAAGGAGGAGAACAGATGGGGCTGAAAACCAGAGAGGAATACATCGAATCTTTGCGGGAGCTGAATCCCACTGTTTATATGTTTGGGGAAAAAGTGGAGAATTTTGTTGACAACCCTCGGCTACGCGCGGGTATTGAAGCCACCGCAGCCACCTATGAACTCGCTGAATTGGACGATTACAGGGATCTGGTCGTTACTGAGAGCCCGCTGATAAACGGACCGGTAAACCGGTTCACTCTGCCTCCAGGTTCCATTGAGGATCTGGTGGCACGGGTCAAGGTAAATCGGGCCCTTGGAAGCCGGGTGGGAACTTGCCATCAGCGTTGCACTGGCTTGGATTGTCTTTCCGCGCTTTCCATTGTAACGTATGATATCGATCAGAAACACGGAACTTCCTACCATAAAAATTTCACCAATTTTGTCAAGCACATGCAGGAAAATGACCTTACCGGAAACGCCTGTGTAACAGACGTCAAGGGAGACCGCTCCCTGGGCCCCAAGGATCAGGCGGACGAGGACATGTATATGCGCGTGGTGGAACGACGGGACGACGGTATCGTGGTCAGGGGCGCCAAAGCACACCAGACGGGTTCTCTTTCTTCCCATGAGATCATCGTTCTCCCAACCCGGGCCTTAAAACCCGGCGAAGAGGATTACGCAATATCTTTTGCCGTCCCATCAGATACCCCGGGGCTGATTCACGTGGTGGGAAGATCCAGCCTCGACACCCGGGAGCTGGATGGGTGCGATATCGGGAACCTTCGGTACTCCAAGTACTGTCCCACGCTCATTTTCGATGATGTTTTCGTGCCCAATGAAAGGATTTTCATGTGCGGTGAAACCGAATTCGCGGTTGACATGGTGATCCGTTTCTCGTCTTTTCACCGGCAAAGCCACGGAGGGTGCAAGTCAGGTAAAATAGACTGTATGATTGGAACGGCCCTGACACTCATGGATTATAACGGCACCAACCGGGCATCCCACTTGAAACAGAAGGTCATCGACATGATCCACAGGGCTGAGACCCTTTACGGGTGTTGCCTGGCGTCATCCTATGAAGGGAAGAAAGAGGCCTCCGGCACCTATTTCATCGATACCGTCCTGGCCAATGCGTCCAAGATCCATGAAGGCCGGGAGCTGGCGGAATCGATCAGACTCATGATCGACATTGTCGGCGGATTCGTGGCTGACTTACCTTCGGACAAGGATCTGGAAAATCCGCAAATCGGTCCCTTGCTCAAAAAATATCTCAAGGCAAAGGACAGCGTGCCTGTGGAAAACCGGATCAAAATGTACCGGCTGGCTGAAAAACTGGCCATGGAAAGCGCAGACACGATCTCGGATATTCACGGAGGTGGTTCGCCCGAGGCCCACAGGGTTACTATTTTCCGAGAATCCAATACCGAGAACAAGGTAAAGGCGGCCAAACGGCTGGCTGGGATCAGTGAGGATTAGCGGAATTAATCCCCATCCGCCACTATTGCGGGAGATGATTAAATTTTTCCAGATGGTTAATACTCCGAAGACGCTGACTCTAAAGGCGGGTCGGACTATAGGAAGACGTCAATTTCCTGGTTCGTCTCTCCACATGTTTAGGAGTGGATTTGGGGAAGGCTTAGAAGGGCTCTATGGTAATATACTATCCTGATTATTCATGTCGTTGTAAGAAAATGGTGAGCAAATGCCGGACCATAGGACCATAGATTTCCGGACTAACGCGGCAAAGGCCGTATCGGACCGGAAACTCCGGGCGGCTATGAAGAATGCCACTGATACCGCAAACGCGAAAAGGATTGAGTCCTTTTCCACTGCGCGCAATGTCGATGAACTACGTAATCGGGCTAGCGCCATTCGTTTGGATACTCTCGCGGACATTGAAGGGTATATTGACCAGTTCAAATTCAACGCAGAGGCTTCTGGAACAACCGTTCACCAGGCCGCTGACGCTAAGTCCGCGCAGGACATCGTGGTAGACCTATTAGCTCGCAGTAATGTCAGACGGGTGGTGAAATCCAAGTCAATGATTACCGAAGAGATTCACCTTAACTCCAGGCTAGAACGAGAAGGGATTGCTGTAATAGAAACGGACCTGGGCGAGTACATCATTCAGATGGCTGGAGAGACTCCTTCTCACATTACCGCGCCGGCCATACATAAGTCTAGACAACAAGTCGGGGAGCTCTTTGCCGAAAAGCTGGGCTGCCAATACACAGATGATCCATACAAGCTGACCAAAATTGCTCGCGAGACTTTAAGGCGAGAGTTTCTAAGCGCTGGGGCGGGGATCACAGGCGCCAATTTTGCCGTGGCTGAGACAGGCGGAATAGTCCTTTTCACAAACGAAGGCAATGGGAGAATGGTTACAGGATTTCCCCCTCTTCAAATTGCAGTGTTTTCCATTGAAAAGGTCATACCCCGATTGACCGATCTGGCCGTTTTCAGCCAGCTTCTCCCTCGCTCGGCCACTGGACAGACCATTACCAGTTACATGACGATATTGACCGGAACCAGGAAACCCGACGAGGCTATCGGGCCTAAGGAGACTCACATAGTCCTTCTAGACAACGGAAGGAGAAGAATACTTCAGAGCGATTACCGTGAAATACTCAAATGCGTCCGGTGCGGAGCGTGCCTGAACGTTTGTCCAGTTTATAGTATCGTAGGAGGCCACAGTTACGGATCCACTTATTCCGGGCCAATGGGGACAATACTTACCGTATTACTCGAAGGTATGGATAGGGCGGGAGCGCTTCTTGACGCCACTACTCTGTGTGGCGCCTGCGCAGATGTGTGCCCGGTCAAGACCCCGCTCAAGGATCTACTGACGTCCCTAAAAAGAAACAAAGCCCAAAAAGGATTGGGCGGTTTTGCTGAGCGATCCGCAATGGCCGCGTTTGGAATGGCTGCATCCTCGTCTTTTCTATATGATCTTTCACTGAGGCTCATGCCGCGTCTCTGGGGAGGCGTGAGCCGTATTGGGGCAAACACGATTTTCACCAGACTTCCACAACCGGCAAAGCGCTCCTTCCGCAGGAGGGCGCCACAAATACTCTCTCAAGCATTCGACTTGGAGCTTAAAGGGGCGCCAAAAGCCGTCGCCCGAAGGCCCGATGTTCCCCAGCAAAAGTTGGAGAAGGAGAAGTTGAGCCAATGTCCTGAGATAGATCTGCAAGCCAATGTTAATCAATCTGACGGGACTCCATACGATCCAGTCAGTCTTTTTCTCGAGAACGCGGGCAAGGCGGGCGCCAAGGCTATCCGTCTGACGGCTGTCGAACAGGTTGAGGAATTGGTAAGCGAACTATTGAACGAGCAGGGGAAACTTTTCTGCTCCAAGTTTACTGATAATGAACGTGCGGTGAGAATACCGGACGACAGAAGAACCCAAGACTACAGTTCAGCCGCGATCGCCATTGAAGAGGTTTCAGCCGCAATTGCAGACAGTGGAACAATCGTTTGTTCCGCATCTGGAGGAAGAACGCTTCAGGCAAGTATGCTACCTGAACATCATGTTGCCCTTGTACCAAAGGAAAAGATCTTTGATTCCATGGAATCTTTCCTGTCGGTAACCGAGACATTGCCTTCAATCTTGACCTTTATTACAGGCCCCAGCCGAACCGCGGACATCGAGAAGAAACTCGTTATCGGTGTTCATGGACCTGAACGACTTACTGTAGCTGTATTCTGAATCTTGGCGCGACATTTTGAACAGCGCCCAAAGAAGCGGTCCAGTTTCTGAGCTATTGCGCTAAGCGAATAGAATGAGTCTTACGCGAAGGACTATATAGTAATTATACAGCTCAATGATCTTCCCAATGTATTGAAACAGAGACCGTGACCTTATATTATCTCAATTGACACGAGTATTAATCAAGAACCTTTAAATGAAGGTGGTCTTCTATTGAGAAAAGCCTCCATGCCTTCCTTGTGATCCTGGGTCATCTGGCATAGTATTGACTGGTCTGTATCCATATAACTGGACACATGGT
>CAZFJT010000015.1:6257-14782 GCA_964519135.1 uncultured Syntrophales bacterium
AATAGCGTTTACCGACTGTTTGGTCATTTTGACAGGCAAAGGCGGCATTTGCGCTATCTTTTCAGCCATGTTCAAAGCTGCGTCAAGAGCTTTGCGATCATCGGCCAACTCCTGAGCAAATCCGAATTTTAAGGCTTGATCAGCGCTCATGTCTTCTCCAAGTAAAACCAACTTTTTTGCCATTGCCGGTCCCACCAGGTTTACCAACCTGGGAATTGACTGCCAGCTAAGGTTCAGCCCCAGCTTCAATTCCGGAATTTTTAAACGCGCGCCCACTCCCATGATGCGAAAATCACACGCCAACGCCAAAGCCAAAGCCCCTCCAACACAATGACCCTCTATTGCGCATATTGTAATCTGTTCCATTTCCTCCCAGGCCCTGCACATCCTGGGACCGATCATCAGTTCCTGGCGCCTTTTTCCCAAACCCTCCCCAAAGGCGGATAATAATCTGTCATCGCGCAGGTCTATGCCAGCTGAAAACATGGTAGGCTCACCAGTCAATATCACTGCAATTGTTTCCATGTCATCTCGAAAGCTTTCAGCAGCACTCCTCAACTCATCCATCATGTCAAGCGTCAGGGAATTGAGTTTGTGTGATCTGCTTATTCGCACAATTGAAATACTTTTACGGCTTTCCACTGATATGTTTTTTGAATCCATTGCTTTGCCTTTTCATTGCATGAGGTATTGCGATTTCACCAAGCGCAGGTAGGACTCCATAGTCGGTGAGACACTAAGAGGATTCCCGCTAAACGCTTACGAAGATTTTCACTTGCGTGGCTTTAGTAAATCTCCCTGAAGGACTCCCTGTCCATCATCTTCCAGAAGATTTCAAAGTCCCTTTCAAGCGCGTCCACCAGTTTCCATTTCATTCCAAAATAGTACCAGGACATTATGAGTCGGTAGCTGATCATATAAAAAATGTCCTTGAAAAGACGAGGGTCTATTCGAGGGTCTATGTCTCCTCTGTCGTGAGCTTCCTTTATCACTCTATCCATCATCTTATTGCCTATTCTGTAAGCCTCCTGTTGCATCCATGTTCGTGTGGGCACTGTAATGAACATGGTTATCGCGACTCCGGGCCTGTTATCATAGAAATCCATCGTTACCCAGAGCACCTTGCGAAAAATCTCCTTTGAGGAATCCAAACCCTGCAAATGCAGCGCTATAAGATCAACCAATTCGTCCAGATGTTCACTAAGTATACTGAACAGTAGAGATTCTTTTGAGCTATAATATTGATATATAGTTGAGATGCTTACACCGGACTTTTTTGAAATCGTTCGCATATCTACCTGATGAAAGTCTCTTTCCGAAAAAACCTCAAGAACAGCCGGATAAAGCCTATGCTTGTGTTTTTCAGGTATGTTTTGTCCGTTGCGCATGCCTGCTATCTATAGGAATATGGCCAAGCCAGCCAATATTTTTTTACCCTTAGCCATAGGCCGAATATACCTGTGGGCTCAAAAATGAGAAAAAGAATTATTACTAGCCCGTACAATCCTGATTGAAGATCAGACATACGGCTTACCAGAAATGGATAATGGGAGCTCAGTGCGTCACGAAGCAACCTTATGGCCTCTGGTAGGGCAGTCATAAAAATCGCGCCGAAAACAGAGCCCGCAATTGTTCCGATGCCTCCGACCAGCCCCATGGCCAAGTATTCTATGGTCATAAGAAAGGTGAAATGTTCCGGCCCAATAAAAGAAAGGGTTATCGCGTAGAGACTTCCCGCGACGCCCGCGTAAAAAGAACAGAGCATAAAAGCCAATATCTTATACTTTGAAACATTGATACCTATTATTTCAGCGGCTATATCATTATCACGCACTGCTATGAAAGCCCTGCCAGTTTCAGTCCTGAATAGGTTCTTCGCAAATATCAGGCCTAATACAACCACTCCAAGGGTCAGGAAGTATATCTTGATGTCCGAGTCTATGGGATACCCAAATATGGTCGGCGCGGCGACAGTCAGGCCTCCTGTTCCGTTGGTCAAACCGTCCCAATGAACAATCGCGTAATCGACTATAAAGTAAAACGCGAAGGTGGCTATGGCCAGGTACAGTCCCCGCAGTCTCAGGCATGGCAGGGCCAGGAAAAACCCGCATACAGCGCTGAATACCCCGCCTAAAGGCATTGCTAACCAGAATGGAACACCCAGTTTCAGAGTGAAAAGGGTTGAGGCGTAAGCGCCCAGGGCCACGAAAGCAGAATGACCGAGAGATATCTGGCCCGTGAAACCGGAAAGAATGTTCAAGCCAAGGACACTGATGACGGCTATTCCCACCAGGTTGGATAGATAAAGTAGGTATCTGCCGGCATAAAATGGAAATATTAGCAGGAATACCAACAGCGCGGCCAGCCACGCCTTGACCCAGAGAGTTTGAAATATCTTGGTATCTTCTCTATAACTTGTTTTGAAATGACCGCTGGGCATTGGTTAGCGCCTCACACCCTTATGATTTCTTTTTTTCCAAAGAGTCCGTAAGGTTTGAACATCAGAACTATTAAAAGGACCACAAAGGCCGATAATTCCTTCACTCCGGACCCGAACCAATCCGAAAGGTAGCCTCCGGCCAAACTCTCGCTTATTCCGATCAATAATCCTCCTACTATCGCTCCAGCTATACTTTCCAACCCACCCAAAACCACCGCTGGAAAAACTTTCAATCCTATGAAACTCATATTTGGATCCAAACCACCTACCATCCCGAGAAAAATCCCGCCCACCGCAGCCACCACAGAGGCCAAAGCCCAGGACAGTGAAAATATCTTACGAACACTTATGCCCATAAGCAGCGCCCATCTCTGATCAAAAGCCGTGGCTCTGGTGGCGAGTCCGAGTTTTGTGTACTTGAAAAAGCCGAACAATGCCAGAAATAGAAGCAAGGCGAATAATACGGTGGCCCCTTCAGCGGGAGTAACAACCATGCCGAAAATATCGTAAACGCTGTTTTCAAAAGGTGATGGGAAGGGTAGGGTGTCATGCCCCCAAAATAGCCCGACCACGCTACGTAGAAGAGTCGCCAGGCCGACAGTAATCATGATTACCGAGAAGACCGGCTCCCCTATCATGGGTCTTAGGATGAGCATTTCCACCAATACCCCCAGGAGGGCTGAAAAGATCAAGGTCATTAAGAACGCAGGCAGAAACGGAATCTTGTGGGTCACCACCAGATAGTAACAGAAGTAGGCGCCCAACATCATTATCTCGCCTTGGGAGAAATTGACTACTGTGGTGGACTTGTATATCACTACAAATCCAAGCGCGACCAACCCATATATACTACCTGCAATGACGCCGCTCAAAAGAAGCTGCTGAAATATGTGGAAAGTCATGGAATCCATGCTCGCTCCAAAGTCGTCACGCTAAGGGCCGGCTGATTTACCGGCCCCAAGCCTAGGACTATTCTTCTACAAGTGTCCAATCGGTCAAGGGAATGAAGCGCATTTTGTCAACTTCTCCCTTGGTCATACGGGCATATCCGGGAGACCCATGTGATTTTGAAGTGTAAGTCACCGGGCCCATGATGCCGTCCAGCTCAAATCCATCAAGGGTTTCAAGGGCTTCCACGAGCTTTTCCCTGGTGAGATCCTTTCCGGCTCTTTTTAGGCCCTCATGGAATATCATGGCGTTTGCCCAGCCATAAACGTAGTACGGGTGAATCTTCTCTTGAGCGGGCATCCATTTTTCTCCCAGGTACTTTTTGGAAGTCTCAATAAGCTTTTTCATGCCTGGAACATCCTCGTCGGGCATTGCAAATATATTCACTATAAGAAGCCCGTTTCCATAAGGCCCCGCGAGTTTTAGAGTGGGAAGGAACCCCAATGTGTTGGAGCCTATAAAAGTGGTGTCCCACTTCATTTTATGGGCCTCTTGAAGAAACATTCCACCAGACTTGATCGCGGAAGCCACGATTACCAGATCGGGCTTTTCCTTCATCAGGTTGATCACCTGGGATTTGAATTCCACTGCGTCATATTTATAAGTTTGTATGGCAATTTCAGGGAGATCATATTTCTTTCTGGCCATTTCAAGGCCTTTGATATGGTCTTTACCCCAGTCATCGTCTTGGCAGAAGATTCCAATCTTGGGTTTTTCCATCTTTAATTCATTAATTGCATAATCAACTATAAACAGTGACTGATCCACATAATTGGTTCCAGCCGCGAATACGTTCTTTTTGAATGGGTCATAAACAGTTGTGGAGAGTGTGCACGCGGGGGCTATTGGAATTCCTTCCTTCTTTGCGATAGGGAAAAGCGCTGTTGAGGGGGCTGTTCCCCATGGGGATACAAAGGCAAAAATACCGTCCTTTGCCATGAGTTTTTTTGCAGCGGCTACGGCCTTTGCCGGAGAATAAGCGCAATCCTCCACTATAACCGAGACCTTGCGACCATTTACACCACCTGCGTCATTCACAGCCTTAAAATAAGAGGTTATCGCGTCGGCCATCCCTATGCCACCAATAGCGGTGGGGCCCGTCAAATCGCTAATGACTCCGATTCTGACCTCATTGTCCGTGACACCTTCTTCCGCGGATACCGGTCCGCACCAGGCCATCAAAAACATAAGAATAAAAATTGTGAAGACTTTTGACCACTTTGTCATCTTTCCCTCCTGTTAAAGGGTTGTTGAAAAAACCGCGCAAATCGAGCGCGACCATTGCATTAACTACTTACTGTACATTGACTCGATCAAATCCTTGAATTTCTCCTCAATAGCGGCCCTCCGAACTTTCATTGTCGCGGTCACCTCATCGTCATCATGATCCAATTCTTTTTGCAAGAGTTTGAATTTCTTGATGGTCTCCACTTGAGCGAAGTCTTTGTTGGCTTCGGCCACTTCCTCCTTAATCAATTGAAATACTTCTGGGGACTCTGCTAAACTCTTGAACGTGGTAAAGGCCAAACCCTTATCAGTGGCCCATTTTCCGACGGTCTCAAATTCTATCTGTATCAGGGCTGTAAGGAATGGACGCCCATCACCGATGACAATAGCTTCATTAACATAAGGGCTGAATTTCAAGCGGTTCTCGATCTCTGATGGAGCAATATTCTTGCCTCCTGAGGTGATCAGTATATCTTTTTTGCGATCGGTTATTCTTAAACGTCCAAAATTGTCCACAGCGCCCACGTCGCCGGTATGAAGCCATCCGTCCCTAATGGCGCGGTCCGTGGCGCCCTTGTCCTTATAGTAACCTTCAAAGACTCCCGGACCTTTGAGCATGATCTCTCCATCATCAGCTAGCTTGAAGTCGACACCGGCTAAGGGTAGTCCAACCGCCCCAATGTGGATATCAGAACCCGATTGAAAGTGGGAGACACCGGTTACTTCAGTTTGTCCATACACTTGGGCTATGGGTAGCCCGATCGACCTGTAGAATTTAAGCACTTCCGGAGATATGGGCGCCGCGCCAGACATGGCCAGTCTTATGCGCAGCATACCCAATTTGTCCAGAATGTGACGGTACATACAAATATACGCCAAATAATACAGAGTCTTATCCAAAGGGCCCAGGGTTGAGCCATGTAGTTCCTTTTCCAATCGCCGCTGTCCCAAATTTATCCAAAAATTGAACATCCACCGCTTAAACCTAGAAGCGTCTTTCATTTCTATCATGATCGCCGCGTGCATCTTTTCCCATATACGCGGCACTCCGACAAATATGGTGGGTGAAATCTCGTATAAACTTTCCTGCACAGTGGCCACGCTTTCCGCAAAGTTGACGGTATAAGCGGCATAAAGGGCCAAAAAAACGGACATGATACGTTCAGCCACATGGCAAAGTGGAAGGTAGGAAACCACCTGGTCTGTCTTCATTGTGGGAAATACGTCTTCAAAACCCTTGCAAAGAGACAGTAAGTTCTTGTGTGTGAGCATTGCGCCCTTGGGAGGACCGGTGGTGCCGGAGGTATATACCATCAAGGCCACATTTTCAGCCTTTGTGTTCATAACCAGGTCATGGAAAGCGTTGGGGGCCTCCTCAAGCTCTCTGCGCCCCAATTCTTCCACTTCTGAAAAAGGGATGATCATGGGATCATCATATTTTCTCAGGCCCTTCATATCCACTACGATTATTTTTTTGAGCTTGGGCAGTTGATCGCGAACCTCGAGTATCTTGTCCGTTTGCTCCTGATCCTTAGTTACCACAATAACCGAATCGGAATGTCCCACCACATAAGCCACCTGATTAGGAGGATTTGTGGGATACACTCCAACCGCGATAGCGGACAAGGCTTGGGCCGCGAGATCAGAGTATATCCATTCAGGGCAATTGTCCCCAAGTATGGCCAAATGATCTCCGGCCTTTAATCCCAGGACCTTGAAGCCCATACAGAGCTGGCCCACTTTCTGATAATACCCTTCCCAGGTCACCTCCCACCATATGCCCAGGTCTTTTTCCCTAAGACCTATCCTATCTGGGAACAGGGCCGCGTTCCTTGCAAGAAGGCCAGGGAGGGTGAGAGGATAATCCGCAACATTATTATGGTCTTTATCAGGTGTTCGCATTTGGGGAATCTCTTAAAGCGCCGCGTCACTTGCCGAGGTAAGCGCTTATAACTTCGGGATTTACGGATACTTCTCTGGGAGATCCTTCCGCTATTTTCATACCAAAATTTATCACCGCCACTCTGTCCGATATATCCATAACCACTCCCATATCGTGTTCCACCAGCAGGATTGTGGTTCCTATTTCTTCATTAATGTCTAATATGAATCTGACCATGTCTTCTGTTTCTTCAGCATTCATGCCTGATACAGGCTCGTCAAGCAGCAATAGTTTGGGGTCGGAGGCCAGCGCTCTGCCCAATTCCACTCTTCTTTGGATCCCAAATGGTAAGGCGCCAACAATCTTCTTGCGGACAGCTTCTATCTCCAAAAAATCAATTATTTTTTCAATCTTGTGCCTCGCTTCGGCCTCTTCCTGTCTGGCTTTTCTAGTGTAAAAACCTCCCCTAAACACTCCAGCGCTCAAGTGGGCGTTTCTACCTAATAAAAGATTATCCAGGACGGTCATATTGCGAAACAGGGCCAAATTCTGGAATGTGCGGGCTATTCCCAGACGGGCTATTCGATGAGATTTCCAGCCGGTTATATCTTCGCCCTCAAATATGATCTTGCCTTGGAACGGCTCGTACACACCATTTATGCAATTGAACACAGTGCTCTTACCCGCTCCGTTTGGTCCGATAAGCGCGAAAATCATTCCTTGTTGGGTATGAAAACTCAGGTTTTCCACCGCATGTATGCCACCAAAGCGCATACTGAGATTTTCAATACTCAACACAGCGGGGCTCTTACTCATGACAGCCACCGTTTTCGCCTCTTGTAATGTTTTACGCTCCGATAGCTCTTCTTTGATCCCACTTCGGTTATGCCCAGATAAAACTCTTTTATGTCTTCATTTTCCAACAACTTTTCACTCGGGCCATCCAGAACGATCTTTCCGTTCTCCATCACATAACCGTAAGAGGCCACTGATAGAGCAAGGTGGGCATTCTGTTCCACCAGTAATATGGTGGTCCCACGCTCATCATTGATGGTCTTGATTTTCTTGAAAATCGCGTCAGTGAGAATCGTCGCGAGGCCCAAGGAAGGTTCATCGAGCATCAGTAGTCTACAATCGGACATCAGGGCCCTGCCAATTGCAAGCATCTGCTGTTCACCACCGCTCAGGTAGCCCGCGAGATTGGACAAACGTTTCTTTAGTGGTGGGAAATAGTTTAGTGTGGCTTCCAGATCATTTTTGACCGCGTTTGAATCGGTTCTAGTGTATGCGCCCATCCTGAGGTTTTCCATCACCGTAAGATCATCGAATATTCCCCGCCCTTCGGGAACATGAGTCACACCAAGGCGCACTATCCGTTCAGGGCTCATATGATCGATACGCTGTCCGTCAAAGGTGATCACTCCCTCTTCCAACTTACCGTCCTCAAGGTCCAGAGTGTTGGAAATCGCCTTCAAAGTAGTGCTTTTGCCGGCGCCGTTGGAGCCCAGCAACGCGACTATCTCACCCTTGGGCGCTTCAAATGAGATGCCCTTGAGGACTTTTAAAACGTCCGAGTAAACGATTTTTATATTGTTTACCTTGAGCATGGGTTTTGCCCTTAATTGGATTATGGAAATGGAAAATCAACTAATACCTGGACTCTCAGCCCGGGAACCAGCCAAAAATCAAATTGCGCCCAGAACCATGCTAAACTTTAGGGTGTACGGAGTCAAGACAAAAAAGAAACAATGTTACGATATGGTACTTGCTATCATAACATCGTTATGAATAACCTTTGCCTTTCACATTCCGAATCCCTGCTCAACCACATACCTGAACTCACTGATTTGCTTATTACGCTGTTTTTCCTCTTCAGTTAGAGGGCGGCCTCGCAGGGCTTTACTCATGATGCAATCTTGATAACCACTCTTCTCCAAATGCTCCCTGTTCTTGCGACTCGAATAACCCTTGTCGGCAAGAACATGAGCTTGCGGCTCCAAATCAAGATCGTCCACTATGCGCTCAAAC
>CAZFJT010000016.1:0-14763 GCA_964519135.1 uncultured Syntrophales bacterium
CAGCCGATGACTTTCATGTTTCGTTGTCGCTTTTATGCGATGGGAGTTGGTATAAACTCGCAGGCTCAGGAAACTTCGTTCATCGGACTCCTGCCGTCCGGAGCGGCTAAAACTACCTCCTCTACAAGAGTGAAAGCTTACAACGCATATGGGAAAAATTTACGCACCTATGTTCAAGTACTTTGGTTTAATGGGAACAAATTGCTCACCATCGGATGTTTGGAAAATGAGCATAGAAACACAAGGTGTTGTTATATAGCCATAATTATAATTTGGCACGACATCTGCATATTATGAAAACAACGACGACATCTAACCATACCCTCTACGCAATCCCCTCCTTGATTCGGGATTGCTTTTTTTTGTACTATTTTCCGGTTTGAACAAAAAGGCTTTTTGTGGTGATCTGGTAATATCAAAAGGACCGGGCCCACCCGAGCGAGTGGTAGGTCATGCAGTCCACTGGTGGAACCCCATTGAAAAACATATTACCAATTGATGTGGAATACGTTCCATGCGATCTGTGTGGATCACTCGATCATGAACATCTGGTAAAGAAATTGGACCCTGTGACCAGCCAGGAGTTTAACCTTGTCCTGTGCGGTTGCGGCATGATGATGGTAAATCCCGCGCCAAAGGCGGAACGCATAAAAGACATCTATCCCAGTGATTATCACCAAAACAAGGAAAAGAACACCAGGCAATACAGTCGAATGATGTCGGTGGTGGAAGCCTCAAAACCCCCGGGCAAAAGATTACTGGACTTTGGATGTGGGGTTGGTGAGTTCATTAGATTTGCGCGTGCCAGGGGATGGGAATGCTCAGGCGCGGATATAATGAAGTGGAATGAAGCTGAGGAGCTTGATATCCACGTAGGAGACATCAAGGAAATCGACTTTGGGAGCAAATCCTTTGATGTAATAACCGCGTGGGCTGTATTGGAACACATGAAAACTCCGTCCAGTTTTTTTGAAAGGGCCAGGGACCTAATAGCTGAAGATGGAAAACTGATCTTTGTGGTTCCAAATTCCAAGGCCCCTGGAATGAGAATCACCTGCGTTGAAGACACTCCAAGGCACCTTTGGTTGTTTGGGCCTGATACCGCGGAGGACTATCTCCGTAAAAACGGATTCAAATGTCAACGCGTTGAACATAATTCCAGGATCTACTCCTATTATCCCTTTGGTTTGTTAAGGTACGCGCTGTATAGAAAGGCAAGGCTATTAAGGGACTGCGCGATATATGAAAACCGGTCCGTCGCGCTTCTCAGGAATCGCCAGGTAAAGGGCGCATTGGGGGTGTGGCTCAAGGAAGTTTTCAGGGAGCTTGAATATAGAGAGATACTGCTGGACTTCTTGGATATTGGTATCGCTTTGACGCTCTCCCAGTACGCCAAATTGACGCGCAATTACGGTGTCATTACGGTTGTGGCGACCAGATGCAAGGGGTCCTAACATAACCGGCTAATTATTCAGTAATAATATAACGCAGTTTTAAAATGTGACTGACACGTTAAATTTTGCTTTTTTTTTTTGCTTGTAGAGTTATCTTGCTATCTAAGCGCGGGTAACTGCGCGAAGGTCCAATTTTGAGGTCGCTGAAATAACGCCTGTGTTTTTTAAGCCGGGCCGATTATTACCACAAGCCGATTTACCTCGAATTGGAACCTGGAACGCCTGATCGGGGTTGAGCCTCGTTATAATAAATATCGCGATTCAAGGAGCCGCTGGATGCAAGTTTTAGAAGCGATCATAAATGAAGCGAACGACGAGATTATTGAAGTCACGATACATGGTGACGAAGTTGAATGGCAGGAGATTGCCGAAGTATTGAAAGATTCCGACTCGGACCTGGCCACTGAAATAGGTATGAAGATAAGTGACGCGGTGGAAAACGCGGGCCAGTGAAATAGGCCGCTCTTTTTGAGCGCGTTTCAGAAGCCGGGCGCCATTTTAAGGGAAATTGCCTAGCCATTAGCTAATTTTCTGAACGGCTTAATCCATTCGGATTTCACTTAGGAGCGCCCATTTTATTTTTTCCATCACGTTCAAGAACTGAGATCAGAGTTTCCTTTGCCTTATACGAACTCCTTACAAGAGGGCCGGAAATAACAATTGGTATTCCGGCCTTTCGAGCCATGTCGCCTAAAGTATCAAATTCCGATGGATT
Organism: uncultured Syntrophales bacterium; assembly: GCA_964519135.1. Taxonomy (GTDB): domain Bacteria; phylum Desulfobacterota; class Desulfomonilia; order Desulfomonilales; family Desulfomonilaceae; genus CAZFJT01. The sequence goes on from CAZFJT010000016.1 coordinate 2,170, forward strand.
CAGGTACCTGTGAACCTGGCGCCGCGTTGGGTCTGGGGATAGGTACTGACCAATGGTCAAGGCAGTTATACCTACTGTGGCCAAATCGGCAAACAACTCTCCCAATTCGTCCGTGTCTTCGCCCGCGCCTACCATTACGCCGGATTTTACCATCATGTCAGGCTTTATATCTCGGGCAGCTCCCAGGACATTTAGTGATCTTTCATAAGAGGCTTGGGGCCTAAGCTGTCCATACATTCTTCTAACTGTTTCCATATTGTGGTTGAACACATCAGGCGCCGCTGACAGGGCCTTCTCCAAACTGCGTTCGCATCCCTGGAAATCAGGGGTCAGTATTTCCACTGTGACACCCTTAATCCGATCTTTTACTGCAAAAACCGTTTTAGCGAATTGATCCGCGCCCCCATCCAGGAGATCATCACGTGTAACTGATGTTATTACAACATGATCCAACCCAAGGGACTCCACTGCTGCAGCGACTTTTCCCGGCTCTGAAGGGTCAGGCGCCGGAAGGTTATCCCCGTGTTCAACAGCGCAGAATAGGCAATCCCTGGAGCATTTGTTTCCGAGTATCATGAATGTGGCCACCCCGGATTCAGCGCATTCTCCCCTGTTTGGGCACTTCGCTTCTTTGCATACTGTGGACAGCCCCATAAGCTCGGTTTGCCGCCTGATTCTTCCTGCAGCTTTTACAGAGGCAAGATTGAATCTCAACCATTTGGGTTTCCTGGTATGTCCGGATTGTGATTCCATGTGTTATAGCCCGGGCGAGAATTGGATAGGCCAAAAAATGGACAGCTCCCGATTTTTCCTATTCTTGCGGTGTAGGAGCTATGGTTGAAAAGCGAGAATCCCGCTCATAAAGTCTTGTTTGAAAAAATAAAGACCGCTTCCGGTAAGGTATCAAGGGGGGGAGTCATGATACAAGTGGAAGTCGGCCTTTTCATGACACTATAGCTGTTTATGACTAAAAAAGTCAACCCCCGAGAACTATAATCCTCGAGGGTTTCTTCTATTGACTCCCTGGGGCCTCGTATACCTCATCCGGCTTAGGTACAAGCTTAACCCTACCACAGGGAAAGTCAAGGTACAAAAATCAATGAAATATTAGGTAGTCAAAACACCCAATCTTCTTGTATTATGTTGATATAATATCATTATTTACTTGGCTCATTTTTCGGGGTCAGCGTTGAGATAGCCCGGATGATGGTGTATTATCGCGCAGACAGCGCGTTAAGCGCAAAAAAAATCAGGGTCCATTACAAAAAAGGGGGGGCGTAGAATCCCAACGCTCAATGGTCCGTTCAATAATCTCTTATAGGAAACATTATGAATCGTTCCTACAAAATCGCAACCCTTCCTGGTGACGGCACTGGCGCAGAGGTGGTGCGTGAAGGTAAAAAAGTTCTCCAGGCCGTCTCCGGCCGATATGGTTTTAAAATTGATTTTGTTGATTATGACCTTGGGGGAGAGAGGTACCTGAGAACAGGGGAAACCCTGCCTGATTCCGTCCTGGAAGAACTGAAAAAAGTGGACTCAATATACTTGGGCGCGATCGGCCACCCTGATGTTCCGCCCGGGATTCTGGAAAAAGGAATACTGCTGAAACTCAGGTTTGAGCTTGATCAGTATATCAACCTGAGACCTGTGAAGCTTTACGCGGGGGTGGAAACCCCTTTAAAGGACAAGGGGCCTGAGGACATCGATTTTACTGTTGTCAGGGAAAACACTGAGGGCTTGTATGTGGGCGCGGGAGGTTTCCTAAAAAAAGGGACCCCTGATGAAGTGGCCATACAGGAATCCATTAATACAAGAAAAGGTGTTGAAAGGCTTCTAAAATACGCATTTCAAGTAGCCCGAACAAAGGGGAAAAAGAACTTCCTGACACTGTGCGGAAAGACGAATGTTCTCACATATGGATGGGACTTATGGATGAGAACCTTTGAGGAGGTTGCCAAGGATTTTCCAATGGTCAAAACAGAATACTCCCATGTGGACGCGATCTGTATGTGGATGGTCAAAAACCCGGAACACTATGATGTTATAGCCACTGACAATATGTTCGGGGACATTATCACTGACCTGGGCGCGATGATCCAGGGCGGCATGGGAGTGGCCGCGGGAGGAAACATCAACCCTGAGGGGGTTTCAATGTTCGAGCCAATAGGAGGATCCGCGCCGAAATATACCGGGTTGAATGTGATCAATCCAATAGCCGCTATATCCGCGGCCGGGTTGATGATGGAAATTCTGGGTGAAGAATCCGCGGCCCGGTCAATTGAAAACGCGATTCAAATCGCCCTCAAAGACCACATAAAGGACCTTTCCGCCGGGCGTATGGGCATGTCCACGTCAGAGACCGGAGACTTGATAGCAACATTAGCCAGTTGATTTTTGAGGTTTTGAGTCCGTGGCATATTAAAAAGAACTAAGCTTTGGAAGTCTGAGATTGAAATGGCGCCTTCAATTGAAAAAGGCGCCTGCGCCTTACACGTATTTATCAACAGGGCTGAATCAATATGTCTCCGGCCAAATTCCGGCCCATGACAATGATCATATTTCATTACCCAGACCTGTGGCCTCATCAGCTCGAAACACAAATTTATCATAATATTAATCTATTAAAACAGTTTGCCATTTGTAAGTTGTAGTCAGCGATAAAATCACTGTATACTAAGTGTTCCCATATATGATGAGTCCGGCTCGACCGCGCCTGTAAATTAGCGCGATTTTGTCCTGGATATGGGTCGTTGGAATCTAACCTGATCGCCGGAAAAATGGCGAAACTAATATATGTCCCAAAATGATAACAATACATTAAAGCTGCTGCCCCTGGGCGGGCTGGGAGAGATAGGGCTCAATATGATGGCCCTTGCCGTTGGTAATGACGCCATTGTCATAGACACAGGCCTGCTGTTTCCTGATTCATCCATGCCTGGAGTGGATTATGTGATTCCTGACATGGCGCCCTTGTTGGATTTGAATTGGAAGGTTCACGGAATATTTCTCACCCACGGCCATGAGGATCATATCGGCGCCTTACCGTATGTGGTGAACAAGATCAACGCGCCTGTCTATGGGACCCCCCTCACTATGGGTTTCGTGGAGCATAAATTAAGTGAATTCGGCCTTTTGGAATCCACAACCCGTAATATCCTTAGGACCGATTCACAGATAGAGGTTTCCAAATTCAAAGTGGAAGCCTTTAGAGTATGTCACTCAGTTGCGGACGCGGTTGGACTCGCAATAAAGACGCCCGCCGGCGTAGTGATCCACTCGGGTGATTTTAAGCTTGACCCGACCCCAATAGACGGAATGGTGTCAGAGATTGAGCGCCTGGAAAAATACTCAGGTGAGAGAACCCTAGCCCTACTGTCGGACAGCACGAATGTGGAAAGGGAGGGACACACACCTTCTGAAATTAGTGTTAGGCCCGCGCTGGAAAAGGTTTTTCAAAAGGCTCAGGGACGAATTCTAATCGGCGCTTTTTCTTCCAGCATCCATAGAATCCAGCAGATTTGCGATCTCGCCATCCAGTACAACAGAAGGGTCATATTGATGGGCCGGTCCATGGAGTCCAACGTTGAAGTGGCAAAGGGCCTGGGCCGCCTTGTGGCGCCGGATGATTTAATCATGGACATTAAGGACATCAATGGGGTCAGTGACAAGGAATTGACTATTATCTCAACCGGTTCCCAGGGAGAGCCCATGTCGGCTTTGTCCCTGATGGCGTGGGACAGGCACAAATATTTGAAGATAAAGCGCTCTGATACCTTGGTGTTCAGTTCCAGATTCATTCCTGGAAACGAGAAGGCGATCAATTCAATTATAAATGAATTCAGCAGAAGGGGCGCCAGGGTCCTTCACGAAAAGGTGGCCCATGTTCATGTATCAGGACACGCGTCAAAAGAAGAATTGAAATTGATGCTCCAAACGGTTAAGCCCAGGCTCTTTATACCTATCCACGGAGAATACAGGCACTTGCAGCTTCATGCTGATATCGCCATGGGCCTTGGCATTCCACCTGAAAGGGTTGTAGTGGCCCAGAATGGTGACCTTATCGAGATATCCGAGGATTACGCTACAATATGTGAGCAGTTGCCGGTTGGCCGCATTTTCGTTGACGGCAAGGGAGTTGGTGACGTCGGCGGCGAGGTGTTGAGAGAACGCCGCGCGTTGTCCGATAAGGGCTTCGTAATAGTCGCGCTCGTTGTGGACAGGCGCGCATGCAAATTGATAGCAGGGCCTGAACTTACGTCAAAGGGGGTCACCTTCCAGGAAGTGGCGCCTGAACTCATGGATGGAGCGCGTGAAGCGGTGCTGAGGTTGCTGAAGGAGGCTGCTCCAAGGACCCCCCAACAATGGGAAGACATCAAGGATGAAGCGCGCCTTGCGGCCAGGAGGCATATAAATCAAATTTTGGGCAGGAAACCACAGGTTCAGACGCTTCTGATATGGGCTTAGGCCCAATTTATCCCTTTGATTCTTCCTTTAGGACCCTCAAATGGCATTTTGTCAGTGTGAGAACTTTTTAGATTGATCACCCAATTTTTTTCCGGTCCTTTAGTATCTTCAATTGGGTAAGGAAACAGGCTCCAATACATGATTAACCGCTTACAAACCGCTTTCTGCGCGCTAATGATCCCATGGAATGCCTTCAGGGGCGTAGATTTTTCTTGCATTTGAACACGAGTTGGTTTAGTGATTAAAACAATGCCGGAATGGAGAGTTAAATCGATTTTGGGAGGGACCTGGGCAAAGGCTTTGGAACCTCAAAGTTAATCGATTTCTTAGGGAATTAGCTTGACAAATAAAGAAGGCGCGTGATAACGTGGCCCAAAACTTGGTTTAAAAAGCTGGTGTAATGAATTAGCTTCATTTAAGGAGGGTTTAGGATGAAGAAGTCGTTGATTATGGCATTGGTAGTAGTTACCACATTGGCGTTCGCCGGTTCAGCTCTGGCGGCCGGTATGTGCTCATGGGATTTCCCGGAGCCCATTAAACCGCCTTGCGAAGATAAGGTGCTCTGCAAAGGCAAGGCAAAAGGCGCCCAGAAACTGGGTGGTTGCGGCGCTCCTTCAATCACGTGGGAAGCTCAGTGGCTGACCATTGAAAAGTGCCCTGACTAAAAAGCGCTTTTAATAACAGGAGATATATTTAGCATTTCGTGAGAAATTGCGAAGCCGGATAGATTACACCTGTTACATATAGAAACAACCTAAGCGGCCCCCTCAATGAGGGGGCTTTCCTTTTTGCGGTTTCGCGATTTTTCTGAACACTCAGGCATATTACGCAGTCTGGATAAAAAAACGGAATCCTCTGAGAAGTAAGGACGAGTCATTCCAGAGGATTCCATTGTCGAGGTGGATGTTTTTCGACACGCGTTAAAACACACGCTCAATTACAATCTAAGAAACTGTTATTGGGTTATGATTAATGTGTCTTTGATTTTTGGTTAATCCGACCCGGCCCAAGGCTGTCTGCTTTGTTATGGGCTTCTCATTTTCACAAATATTCATAAAGCCCTTGATATTGTTCATCATGGATGGCATACATATACTAAGTATGTGTATGGAGAGTGGCCATTATGGAATGCTCCCATGATAAAAAACGCGCCATTGATAGGCTTAGCAGAATAGAAGGTCAAATTAGAGGGTTGCGTAAAATGTTGGAGTCAGAGGCCGATTGTTTTGATTTTCTCAAGCAGTCCTCTGCAGTGGTCGGCGCGCTGAGATCCCTGAGCGCAACTATCCTGGAAGATCATCTCAGGAATTGTGTCCACGATACCATTAAGAATAAGGAAGAGACTGATAAGCTTGTGGCCGACCTTGTTCAAATATTCAACCGGTTCAGCAAGTAATTGGTTGTTGTTTCAATGGCCACGGATAAGAGGATGTTTTGGAAATTATTATCGGAATTTTGCGCGCTTCATTGGAAATCTTTCTGGAAACAGCCGTTTATCTGTTACTGGGTTTTTTGGTAGCTGGAATCTTGAGGGCGTTTTTAAGGCCCGCGTCAGTAGCCAGGCATTTCAGGGACGGCAGGATAACCTCTGTTATTTACGCGGCCTTATTAGGGATACCGATACCTTTATGCTCTTGTGGGGTTGTCCCTGCTGTGGCTTCATTGAAAAATCAGGGGGCTAATAACGGAGCGTCCTTGTCCTTTCTTATTTCCACACCTGAAAGTGGAGCAGATTCTATTGCCCTGACCTATTCACTGATGGATCCCGTTATGACCGTTCTTAGGCCGATATCCGCTTTCATTACAGCAGTGGTGGCAGGACTCATAGAAAATTTCTCAGGAGATTCATACAAGAACAGCCAGGAAATCATTCCTGATCTCACTTGCCCAATAGATGGTTGTTGTGATGGTATTGGTTGCCCGCCGGACCTCCACGCTAAGCATCATTCACTATGGGACAAATTAACGTCAGGTTTGCATTTTGCTTTTGATGATCTGATGGCGGACCTGGCAAAGTGGTTCATGATTGGGATTGTTTTAGCTGGGGCAATCGCCTTTCTCACTCCGGATAACTTCCTTGAAGGTGGCAGGGGAAGCGGAATTCTGGCCTATTTAACCATGATGATTATCGGCCTGCCGATGTATGTTTGCGCTACCATGTCCACTCCCATAGCGGCAGCGCTTATCACAAAGGGGCTGAGTCCGGGAGCGGCCTTGATTTTTCTTCTTGTGGGCCCGGCTACTAATATGGCCACCATATCAATGGTATGGGGAATTCTAGGCGGTCGAACCCTTTTTATTTATCTTTTATCTATTATAGGATGTTCCCTGGTTTTGGCCTTTGGCGCGGACGCCATATACGCTGGTTTTGGTATTTCGGCCCAGGCGGTGGCCGGCGCGTCGGCCAAAGAGATCTTTCCCCTTTGGTTTGAGCTTTTATGCGCGATCGGGTTGGGCCTAATGATTGTCAGGGTTGCCCTGAGAATCTGGCTTATTCCCAAATTGATAGGCGCGCGTCCCACTCAGGCATGCGCGGCGCCTGGGGAGTCTGCGCCTCCAAATGATGGCGCGCGTGTTGAAAAACCCACTTGAAGGACTTGCTAGATCTTCCGGTCCGGAATTGATTGAAAACTAGTCGAATCATCGTATATTCTGAGATAATTCCTGAAAAGGACTCGCATTTGCGCGTGTTTTACTTGGATGGCCATAATGAAGTGTCCAAAATGTCATTTTGAACAAGGGGACTCTGAGTTCGAATGCCTCAGGTGTGGCGTTATTTTTTCCAAACTGGACGGTTTTACTCCAGTTAAAACCAAGGAGGCTTCCAGGCCCCAGGCTAGTTCAGGCCCCTACCCCCAGGAATCCACAGAGCTAATTAATGGTTTGGATAATCGGAAATCACCAGAAAAAGCGCCCATTCAAAGATCTCAACAACTGAAACATCGGGGCGCCAGGAGGCCGGTTAACAGAAAGCAGGTTACTCCGGCCGCTCCTCCACTCCCCCATAACAAACCAGGCGCCGGGCCAAGTATCCCAAACCATGAGCAAGATGACCCTGAACATCCCCTTGAGATTCCAGGCGACCCTGAGCCGAGAACCATGGATAAGACAGCCTGGATAATCCTTGGTGTATCCGTTTTTTTTAGCCTGGCGTTAATGTATTTTCCATTGATGAAGCATATCTTTATGACCTTCACCACCCTGGTTCATGAAATGGGGCACACCATATTCGGGTGGTTGTTCGCGTATCCGTCCCTGCCGGCTTTTGACATAAGGTACGGTGGTGGTGTCACAATGACCATGCAAAGGTCCGCTCCATTATTGTTATTAATTTATGCCGCGCTGCTAGGCTTGATATTCATATATAGAAACAATCTTCTCACTGTTTCAATTCTTGTGTGCCTGATTGTTCTTCACGGTGTTCTCTCCTATGGGTCCGGCCATGATGTCTTGATACTATTCATGGGGCATGGAACCGAGCTTCTCATTGCCATGATATTCATTTACAGGGCCCTTAGCTCCGCTGCTGTAGTTCACACTGTAGAAAGGCCCCTTTATGGTATTATTGGTTTTTTTATCTTCTTCTCTGATATCTCCTTTGCCTATAAACTTTATTCCAGTCATATTGAGCGCCACTTTTATGAACGGGCCAAAGGGGGCGGTCATTGGATGGATTTCAGTAGAATATCAGAGGACTACCTCCACGTTTCACTGGAATCCGTCGCTTTATTCTTCTTGTTAGTTTGTGTACTCACCCCAATTTTTGGTTATCTAATGTTCAGGTACCAGGAATATTTAAGACAAATAATCACCAGAATCTTCTCGACTTCCCCTACCAGAGCCTCTAATTAGCCATGCGCCCATATATCGGCCATGAATGACCCAGATTATGATATACTAATTTTCTTGACGAAATTTCCCCACGATAATAGAATCAAATAGTTTGTTGAATTATAATAATTATCTCCACTTAAACTTGATGTAATTTAACGGTCTGCTCCATGTAAATGCATATCCCTATCATTTCATTCGTAGGAAGAGTTATGGCGCGCCAATTTCACCAAGATGATTTGATTTTTTTTAATGGGTTCTTTAAGTCTGTTTCCACAGGCGTCCTTTTGCCGCTTATTGCTGTGCTATGTTCATTTTCATACACACACGCGGGAGGGGATGAAATCTGGAAGGAACTTGTTATTAAACGGTATGGAATGGTTTGCGATGAACTGGAGCGTTACGGCTTCCATGGACCGATTGCAGGGGAAATAGCGGAACACGCTCTATTAAGGCAAATTTATGAGGACGGAACCAGAAGGAACCCAAAGAAATCCATAGTGGGCATGATCCCAGGGGGTTTAAACACAAAGGTTCTCAAGGAGTTGGGCCTTAAATTCAGGGGAGTTCAATTCAGATCCATCAAGGCCAAAGACGGGCTTAGAACCTATGCTTTTTACGGTACCAACGCGTCATTGGTTTCAGCAGTGGCCATTGGTCTGTTACTGGATAAATACATAGAAACACTTTCCAAGTTCAAAACCAGAGATAGGGCTGTCTGGCGCGCGTCAAAGAATTGTTCCAGATTGATTGCCCTTAATCAGGCTAGCCCTGAGCATCTTTACAGGTTCAGGGGATTGGAAAAACAGAGAAGACGCCTTCTTACGCGCGCAAACTCCGTTTATGGGCCGAAGTCCGGATTACTCCATCACCTCACAAAGAAATACTCCGCCATATTTGCAACAGCCAAATTATCCCATGAATTAAAGGCCCTCTGCTCATTCGGGCATTACAATTACGGCATATCCCCAGTGGCCAGGTGCTATCCTTTGTGCAAATCCGTTTATTCCCCTGATCTTCTATTAACTTTTATGATGGGTGATCTCACCATGTTCGGTAATCTGTACTGATACCTGGTTAAAGTTTACTCTTGCTCATCTATGGCTTGCATAGGGCCCACACCTTCGAGACAGCCGGTTGTTCCCTAAAGGAAGTTACCTACTTTTGCCAACAAAAAGTATCAGCGTTCCAGAGATGAGACAAAAAGCCCCCAGGTACGTGAAAACCGCGTTAAAATTACCATTGGTATAATCAAGGATGAAGCCGCTTAACGCGGGCCCCAATGGAGCGGCCACAAATCCATACGCGGTGAATATCAAGCCAAAGATTGCGCCAAAATGGGTTATCCCGAAACAATCGGTTGCAAGTGGCGCGGATACGGAAAATAAGGTCCCAAACGCGTACCCTATTATGACCGCGAGTAAAACACAAAGAACCAGGCCATCAACAAACTGTAGGCCAAAATAAGCCATACCCGCAGCCAATGCGGCCACTGACATCACCATGGTCCTTGGGATGCGATCTGAGAGAAGCCCGCTTATAAGTCTTGACGCGCCATTGGTCAGGTTAAAAGCTGTAAGTATCAGGACACCTTGGGGCAATGAGAAACCTTTATTCAACGCAAATGGAACAGAGAGGGTTATCATCGAAATACCCGCGGCGCCTTGCAAGGCCCACACAATCCAGATCAACCAGAAATTTCTTGTTTTCAGGGCCTGGGATACTGTCAGACTGTAATTTACCGTTGTTTTATCGTTGATGGCATTTGTCCCCGGCCCTGGGCCTACAATGGCTCTGTTGAATTCCGGCTCTTTGGCGAGTCTTGAAGCTGGAATCCCAACGCATAGGGCCACCGCCCCCCACAAAATCAGCGTTGAGTCATATCCTAACGATGCAATGGTTATACTGAATAATGGGGCCATTATAGCCGCTGAAATCCCAAAGGTCATATTGAACACACCTGAGACCAGCCCCCGTTTTTCAGGGAACCACTTTTGAACAACAGTTAGTCCTGGGATGTATATGAAGCATGAGGCCGCGCCCATGAAAAAGGCCCACAGGTAAAGGAAAAAAAGACCTTCTGTAAACAGTAGAAGCAACACGTCCAAGCCTACCATAGTAGCGCCAATGGTTATCATATTGTGGGATCCGAGCTTTTCCTGCCATTTGCCCACAAAGAACATCAGCAAGCCAACAGCCGCAAGAACAAAGAACATCACGCTCCCTATGGCCGCCTTGCCCACGCCGAGTTCCATGGCCCATATGGGCGCCATAACCCCTGGAAAACCAAAAATAAACGCGCCCGGCCAAAAGATTGCGGTTGATGTTGCGGATAGGCGGATGAGGCCTTTTGACATCATATGTATGAATTTCCTCTCAGCAGTTAAGGGTGGAAAGGTCGAGGGGATGGCTCGGGTGTGAGCCCCTTGGCGTAATTCTCAGAAAGCCTCTATATTTACTTGAAGAGAGGCTTTTGGAATATTATCTTAGAATACGGATGCTTATTGTTGCGCCCGCCTTAAGAATCTTTCCTTGAATTCTTCCATTCTTCGCCTGTTGACCCCAAAATCATAATAACCGGTTCTTGAGGCTGACCTGAATTTTATTTCATTTCTGTCCGGATTCACAAGGAGTTCCACATCATCCACAAACTTGAAAATCGCTGACTTGAATTCAGCGCGAACATAATTGTCTCGCCTGTGAACTACCTTCGCATTATCGAATGATTTCAGTGTTTCCACTATTTTTTCCATAGCTGACTCAGCCGTCCCTTTGAACGGTATTCGCTCCATCTTGTGGGAATCTCGCTCGTCTTCTGAAGAAACACAATTCGGGCTACTGGAACATGGTCCAATGTTTGTCGATTGGAATTCTTGTGCGGTCATCCGTTCCTTCTCCCAATGCAGTCATTTGGTTAAAGAATCACTCACAGGCCTTTTCCTTAGACGTTCTGCGATCAATTCTATTGTATGTTTCACAATCGGGTCGGAATCTTCGTAAAGGTTTCCAGACAGGGTTAGATTGCACCCAGGGCAGCCTGTGGCCACTAAGTCCGCTCCTGAAGATCTGATGTTCTCTTTCTTCCGGTCCGTAACACCAGCGGACATATCAACGTGCTCAAATTGAAATGCGCCCGCGCCTCCACAGCATTCGTTAGCGCCCGCCATCTCCACAAAATCAACATTCTCCAGTGCTGATAGGACCTTTCTTGGCTCGTTGGAAACCTTCATGCTCCTGACCATATGGCAAGGGTCATGGTAAGTTATTCTTAATTTTGAGCTTCGCGCGGTATCCAGCTCCAGTTCCCCTACGCGCTCAGCCACCAGCTCAGTGACATCCCTTACCTTAGAAGAGATCCTCAAGGCCTTTTCATTGGAAATTCCCAGGTCAGAAAGCAGATGGGGTATAGCCTTTTTTAGACCACCTCCACATGTTGCGCAATCAACCACTATTGCGTCCGCGTCATCTGAATCAAAGATTTCGATATTCTTCAACAAGTTCGGCAGGGCCTCCTGTCTGGCGCCGCTCAGGAAAACAGGAACCGAGCAGCATACCTGATCCTGTGGAATCAACACCTCATAGCCGAGGCTCGTTAACGTATCCAAGACAGCGAACCCAACAGACTCGTTCATAAGATCTGTCGCGCAACCTGTGAAATAGTATACCCTGCCTACTCTCTTACCTATTGCCGGGATAACACCCTGAAACCTTTGTCTGAAAGACTTCTTGTTGAAGCCAGGCAAACGGTTCATCGGGATATTGCCGATTTTTGCCTTTAGATTCAGAGGAGATACAACCGTCCTTTGCCCTACCCTGGCTAATCTTGCGCCAAGCCTCATGAGCATTGGATTCTGTAAAGCAGCGAACAGAGCCCGTTTTGATAGTTTTGTTCCGTATCCTTCGTGAAGTTCCATCCGCATATTTTCGAATATCCTGTCCAATCTCACTCCACTGGGACACGCGGCAGCGCAGGACTCGCATAGTATGCAACTCATCAACGCTTCATGGAGCCCCTTAGTTATGGACAGGTCACCATCCAGAAAATGCTTGACCATTTGCACTCTGCCCCTGGGCGCGTGTCTCTCCATACGGGTAACTCTGAAAGTTGGACAAACAGGCTGGCACATACCGCATTTCAAACACTTGTGTAAATCTTCCTTGATATTTTCAGCAAACATGCGCTCACACTTAGCCTATATTTTCTTTACCATAAAGCGATTGCAACACAGCTCCTTAGATCCCTCGCGCTCTGTAAAGTTTCATGATTCGTTTTGATCTGTACAAAGGTCATGTATGTTA
>CAZFJT010000017.1:0-14562 GCA_964519135.1 uncultured Syntrophales bacterium
TCCGATTCGCTGCGTTTAAATTCGCAAGCTCAACAAACTTCGCTCATCGGACTCCAGGCGCCTGGCTCGGCTCACGCTACTTCCATTTCCAGATTGTCTCCTCTCTCCTCCCTGCCGCCAACAACAGAGGGACTACCACTTTAAAAAATGGAATTCCTTGACCTGGATTAAAGACTAATCTATAATTCAGACTGTAACCATTAGAGAAGACTAATGACTTCAAAGAAATAGCCCTAAGGTCTTCCAATAGGTCGAAATTTAAGGGGCAGATCTTAAATAAATTGAATTTTGACTGGGCAAATTTAAACATTTTGATTGGAGCGAATTTGAAAGTCCCTGGGACAAAATCCATATTGAGGAATGCGCCAAAAATGGCCATATTGCTCATTGGAATAGTGTTGGCAATTGTTCCAACCGTAACTTTCGGATTCATGGCCCAAGGTGAAGAATGCGCTTTACAGCCCTTGAGCTACGCTGTCCCTGAGCAACCCCAATGTCCTTCTCCGCCCCCATTGCCCCCATGCGGACCAGTGGTCTTGAAATGCTATCCCAGGAAGATTGTGGGGCCTCCCCAATGTCCTATTACAGTATGTAAAAAGCCACCAAAACCAACAGCCGCGCCATATAAGGTAACTCCCTGCGCGCCTGCGCCTCCTCCTCCAAGTTGCTCTGCCAACAAATCCTGGTTTTCAGGTTTTCGCTAGCAGTTAAATACGATAATCAGATTTTTGTTCCGGCTAATCCCTGGATTCGAGAAAATCAAAGAAATTTTCCATCTGGTCCGTGAGATTTTCCAATGAGTACAAGCGTGGATCGCAATGGTCAGCCTCAAGTATCAACCCAGGCGCGCCCGTTAGTTCAGTGACCGCCTTTTTTACCTCAGGGATGTCCTGGGACACATATTTGCAGCTCCTGTTAGAATGGTACAAAAAACCATCCAAGTCATATTTCTCTACCATTTCAGAATAAATCTCAATTCTCTTATCAAGGTGAAAATTGGCCTTGTACAGATACTGATCCACCCAGTCGCCCAATGGATCTTCCTCTCCAACGCTAAGCTGGGCCCAGGCCCATGTGTACAGACTGGTCACCAGGGATGCGCCCCTTTGTGAAAGAAATTCTGAAAGTCCCCTCAGCTCAGGCCACACAGGTAAATTATCCCAGAATAACCTCAAACGCTCGCCATCTATAGCTCCTATCCCTTTGTCCACCCTTTCCTGGAGTTCCTTTAAAAGCTCCCCGTAAAAATCCACCGCCACCTGGGTCCCCCTCTGGGACACAATAGGCGCCATCGCGATAAATTGATCAAAGACCGTGATAGGAGAAGGTTTTGCCGTACCGGCCTCCAGGACCTTGGTCCAGAGCGCGGACGCCTCCTGGGACAGCCTTATCGCTTCATTGAACTTATCCTGGTCCAGGGATTGGTCTGTGATATTTTCAACTGTTTTTATTATATCTTCCAACTGGCCGCGCACGTACCGTTCAGCCGCGGGGTCCTTTTCTCCATTCCCTGAATGGGGGACATCCAAAAGAACCATTGGACATCCATGAGCCCTGGCCAGTGTCTCGAACCATTTGGTCAGGGTTCCGCATTGGCTGTTGCTTATCAGCAGGAGATCCGGCTTTGGTAATCCCCATGTGGGACTCAGGTTCATCTTTGCTGATCCTATGTCGCATCGCGCATACGAACACAAGTCTATCGCGTAGCCCATCCCTTCAGCCGCAGGGGTCACTTCATTGGACATTTTTCTCGCGCCTATTATTGCCGCGTGATTTTCAGGATAAATGGGAATCATGTCCATTGCGTACAGTAGCTCAACAGGCGTGAAAGCGTTCACATAGGCGATCTTCTTTCCATTGGCCTTGCCCATGTGGGCGCCCCCGTAATAGTCCATATTGATCTTTTTCAAGGACTTCAAAGTCTTGATAGGATTGATTTTACCGTTGTCGCTCATTGTTCTTGTCCTTTTTGTCTAAGTCGGAAACAGGTCTGCCCTAATATTCCAATCCGCTTGTGATCATTTCCTGGAAGGCTTCAAGCCGCAGTTTGATTTGTCCAACAGGCGCTGCGCCGCTTGAGGTTTCCAGTAACAGACTGGGAATATCTTCAGATTCCAATGCCTTTTGAAAATCAGGAGTATCAAAGGCCGCGGCCTCGCAGAATTTTGGATTAAGGAATATAACTCCCTTGGCCTTGCTGTCCTTCACCCTAGTGACAAAATTGGTCACATAATCATATGGATTCACGTGATATCCAGTGTATGTTATTTTGCTCAGATGCCTTTTTACAAGAGCCTCCATTGGGGTAATATCTTCAGCCGCATCCTGGGCCACGCTCCTGTAACCTGTGACCATATCGTCTCCGGCAACCATGAGATCCAGATCGTCCAACATCTTTGCCAGTTCAGGGGGGTCCCAAACCTTTCCGTGCGCGTACACGGGATGTCTGTCTTTTCCAGATTCAGATTCGTCCCAAGGCAAGGCTTCCATCCACTTTATATGCTCCTCAATGGGAACGACCAGGGCTGACGCTAAAATGAGCCTTATCCTCTCAAAGGTCCATGTGGCGCCGTCTTCCCAGTACTTATGAAAAGCCCTTCTCATGAGTTGTCTTCCATTATTGTAGACCTTGATACTCTCGGCCAATTCGCTTTCAGTGGCAATTTGTCCTGTCATGGAGCCAATGGATTCAAGCAGTCTTGAAAATTCAGCGTGGATATAATCCTCCACTCCTTTAAAATCCAACCTTTTGGGAAGTCGTAGGAATTCACAGGGAAAATCTTTAACGGCCTTTTGCCATATGTGGAAAAGATTCCTGGTTGTGTCGCAAACATATGGTATCACCATACCATCCAGGCAATCCATGTCTCCGCGAAGAGCCATCTCCAAAGCCCCCATCGCGTGGGAGCAAGTATAAGATGGTATATGGGCCTGCCCATGGGAGATGGGAACCCCCGCGCCCTCTATCGCGAATGGTACCGCTCCTGATGCGTGAATAATCTCCTCTGGGGTGTCAGGGAGCAGATGGCCTATTACCTTACAGTCATTCCCAGCCTTCCAATCTCTTATCCATTTCCATGGATCATTCATTACTTCAGAGAATGGTCGCCAAGGATCATTTGTGTTCATGTACGCCTCCGGTCTTTATGATTTCAAGTTATGTTTGAAGCGCTTCACCGATTTCCAGGTATCTGAGAATGTCTCTTTTGGTAACCAGCCCTGTCATGGATCCGTTCTCCATAACCAACAACCTGCCTACTCCGGCCCTGCTCATCTTCATGGAAGCCTCAAGTAACGAAGAATCGGGATTTACCGTTATATTATCTGAAATAGGAAGCATTTCATCTTGGGTTGTGTTGTTTTCCCTTCCTGATGACAGGCTCTCCTTTACCTGGGCAAGTGTTATGAGACCCACAGGCTCATTGTCCTTAACCACAGGGAATCCGCCATGCCCTTTGGCGAGAAAATATTCATCCACCATCTGGCGCACGGTAATATCAGGTGGGGCCGATATTATATCAGTGATCATCGCGTCTTTGACTCTTACATTTTCAAGGGATTGTTTTTCCACCAAATCCCTGTAACCGCTCGCCGCGATACCCCTTAGAAACATTCCTATGAATATCAACCACATGCCCCCAATTAATGCGCCCGCGAACAATCTTAGGACTCCGAAGAATATCAATGTCCAGGCAAAGCCCTTTCCTATGTCCGAAGCCAATTTTGTGGCTTTCTTTATGGAGCCGGTTCTCCACCAAACGATCGCCCTGAGTATTCTACCCCCATCCAATGGGTAACCTGGAATGAGATTGAAAATTCCCAAGGCCAGGTTGATGAAAGAGAGATATTCAAATACAGCTGTAACGAGATTTGAGAGTCTGCCTTCAGCAATGATCGACACACCCCAAAATACGGCCGCAAGGGCAAAGCTCATCAGAGGCCCTGCTATGGCTACCTTGAATTCCATCTGTGGTGTCTTGGGGTCCTCGGAAAGGTGGGCCACTCCTCCGAACAGAAAAAGTGTGATTTCCGGGATCTTCACTCCATGCTTAATTGCCGTAATTGAGTGGGAAAGCTCATGGAGCACGATACTCGCGAAAAATAGCAGTGTTGCCACGAACCCCGCGAGCCAGTACATCTTTGTGGAGTACTCAGGAAAGAAATGAGGAAAATACCCTGCTGAAAGACTCCATAAAACCAGAACAAAGATAATCAACCATGAGTAATCCAGGGTTATCTTGATTCCCATTACTGTGAACAGCTTTAATCTGCCGGTCTGTTTTTCAGGTTCTAGACCGATCTGCTCCTTTATTTCAACTCCATGCTGGTCGGCCATGATTTGGTCTCCCCTTTGAATTTCCGATAACCATATTCATATTAATTCCCATAACTGAACTTGAATATTAAACTAATCCGCTTGTGCGTCCATTTTGGGATCTATTTTCATTCCCTCTGTCATAGTGGTGTCCGGTCTTGCCACAATCAAGTCGTCTTTATTGAGACCTTCTGTAATCTCAAGATTCAGGTCGCTTTTCAAGCCGATTTTTACTTTTTGTTTTTTCAGTTTATTGTCAATAACCTTGAACACATAGAAGGCGCCGTCAGGTTCCTGGATCACACTGAATCTGGATACAATAAGGGCGGAGTCGTTCTTGCCAGTGAAAAATCTAGCCTGGACCCTATAACCAACTCCCAGGTTCGGGAGATGTTCATCAAATTTAATTATGACATTGACCCTTTGCTGTTCAACACCCAAAGATGAAAGTTTCGTAAACCCAGCCGGTTCTATGCGTTTTACGGCGCCTTTAAAGGACTTCAATCCCACAGCGGGCTTAAGACTAACAGGACCCCCGGGCTTTAGTTTTAGAGCGTCTTCACTCAGCACATCAGCCACAGCCTCGAGCAGCTTAAGATCTCCCAGTAAAAGCAGGGGCTTTCCAGCCGGCAACGGCCCGCCTCCTTGCTCAAACTTCTTTAGCACCACACCGTCAATGGGAGAAATAACCTTTGCCAGTTCCAGATTGTGTTTAGCCAATTCATATCTTTGCTTTGCCTGGGTCAATTGATGTTCGAGCACATCCCTTTCCAATTGTTTTTTATCCACGTACCTATTCACATAAACAGGCCCGAGGTTAACTGCAAAAACAACGGCCTTCATTGCCGCCAAATAAAATTCCTGCCTCTTTAGCTCTATGAGAGCTGTCTCCTCATGAAGTAATACATCTTACATCCTGATATGGGGTATAGCCTGACCTGACAGGAGGTTTTTCATTCGATCCAGTTCCTTTTTTGCCCTTTTCCATCTGGCCCTTTCAGCGCTAACCTGCTCCTGGGAGGCTTTCAAGGCTTCGCTGGCTGCGTCTATTGCGGATTTTGCCTCCACCAGGGCTGTTTTTTCAATACTATTATCATCCTTTACAACTATCCTTGCTTCCAGTTCTTTTACAGCCGCATAGGTTTGGGCCAATTCCTTTTCAAATGGTGTCAGATCGTATCGGGCCAACTCCTGCCCATTTTGGACCTTATCACTTGGCTCAAGATCTATTCTTTCAATTCTTCCGTCAATGGGCATAGTTATGGGATAAGTCTCTTCAAGCCTAGTCTTGGCCTGTTGAGTGAAAGATTCCTTGATCTCACCCTTATTTGGTGTAACCACCTTGACAGCCGGAGAGTTGCAACCGCTTATAAGCGTAATCGTCATGCAGACGGCTAATAGTGGAAGATTTTTAAATTTAAAGGTGAGACAGTTCTTCAGGGCCATAGGTCACTCCTTGACTTTTAAAGCTTCCAGCCACGGTAATTTACGTATCATCCGATATATTACACTTTGGGCCAATATGAGGAATATCAACATCAATCCAATGGTTAAAAACACCCTTGATGGATAAATTACCACAGGAAAACGAAAGATCTCAGTATCAAACGAAGATGAGATCAGAAAAGAGAAACCCACTCCCAAACCAAGTCCCATTATTATCCCCACACCATTCAAGAGAAAGCCCTCACCTGAAAACAGTCCCCAAACCTGTCCTGAGGTGTAACCTATGACTCTAAGGGTCCCCACTTCCCTCTGGCGCTCACTCAGGGAGACCATGGCAGTGTTCAACAGGCCCCCAAATGCTATTATGCCCGCAAATATGATCATTATTGCAAAAAAGCTCCCCATGAAATTACCCATGGTTTCGCGCATCTTTGCCAATGTTTTTTCTCTTTCTGTAACTCCTATTACAGATGGTCGTTTTTTCACATCAGCCATTAACCCACTGAATCCGGATAATGCGGTAGAGTCTATCAGATAGGTGTTTGCCACCTCCAGTTCACCAAGAAGTGAGCTGAGATATCTGATATTACAGTAAGCTGATACGCCCAAGTATGTGTCAATAATGGCCACCACCGGGGCCCTGGTTTCCTTTCTTTCGGCAATCAAGGGTCTTAACTTCACTTGATCCCCAACCTGGGAGTTCAATATCTCGGCCAGCTTGTTTGAGAGAACCAGACCTTCTTCAGGGACCACCAATTGCGCTCCTGATCTGTCAATTGGCGTGTACAGTTTGCCTGATGTTTCCAGTCCTGTCACAGCGGTTCTTTTGTTATAATTACCATTGCTCAGGTCACAGATAACAGCCAATTGTTTTTCAGTGTACCCTACCAAAGGCAAACCTGACACTTCATTCGCGCTTGCTTCTCCTTTGGGCGTCCTTACTGTTATGGTTATGTCCTCATGGGCCACATTTTTAAAATGATAATCCATGAGAAAATAGGTCGCGTCGAACATGCTGAACGACGACAAGACCAGGGCGGTGGCCACTGCTGAAGCCAAAACACTGACCAGGCTTCTTATGGGGTTCCTGAGTACCGCCCTGAATATCATCTTCCACCTGAAGTTGATCAATTTCCAAAAGAGATGAATTCTTTCCAAAAAAACCTTTCCTCCCTTCTCAGGGGGAGGTGGCCGCATTGCCTCTGCAGGCGCCAGCTTTGCCGCTGTCCAGCTACCCTTTATCGCCCCTGCAATCGAGAAAATCAGGGCTATCAACGCGGCGGTGATATAAATGGTATGGTGGACATGGGCCTCAATGCCGGGCATTGCAAATAGTTGCTTGTACATGTTCAGGGTGGCCACCTGTAAATACCACCCGATTACCAGGCCAAATAGCGCGCCTGAAGCTCCGATTATAAGACCGAAACCCAAATAGTGAAAAATGATGGCTGACGGAAGATACCCCAGGGCCTTCAGGGTCCCTATTACCGCTCTTTGCTGGGCTACGGTTCTACTGATCAAGATATTGAGAACCATGGCCGCGACAGCAAGAAATATCACAGGAAATATTGCGGCGGTGACTTCTATGCTGTGCAACTCATCCCTAAGCACGCTTGCTGAGGGGTGATCCTGTATTGGTGTGGTGTTTGTAACTCCATAAGGTTCCAGTTCGGCCTTTACCAGCTCCAGGGTGTCCTTTATCGCGGACCTGGATGTGTCCTTTACCAGGCCCAAAAGTTGATTGTACGCTCCGTCCAGGTCGCTGGATTCCTGAAGAAACTTTCTGGGCAGGTACATAACCCCATAACCTTGTGGATCAGGAGCAAATCCGCCCCCAGGGGGAATCAGATAGACAAACTCAGGAGACATGGCGGTCCCGATGATCAGAAGATCGTGCTGTTTATCCACAAGGGTTACTTTTATTCGGTCCCCTGGCTTAAGCTGATTGGCCTTCGCGAATTGATGGTCCAGAATCGCTTCCTTGGCTCTTGGGTGGGAAAACCAGGTCCCGGATCTCAGCATAACGCCGTCAATGGGGTTGTCCCTATGTTGGGGAAGGGATAAGGCCACACCAGGTAACGGTTTGACCGTGCGGTCAAGGTCCAGAAGCGCAGACTGTCTTATGCGGTCCCTGACTCTAACTATATTTGGCAGACCACTGATGCGCCGGGTTGACCCCTCTGGGGCTCTTTTCAGGTTAACGCTGAAGTGGCTGAAATTGTAGCGATTATAGTATCTTTCACGAGCTGAATCCAGGTCCAGGTACACTGAAGACATGCTCACATAAACGCCCACTCCCACCGCAATGATTAAAACCAGGGCCAAAAGAGACCATCGTCTATGAATTAGATCCCGTAGGAGTTTTCTGAAGAGGGTCCTGGTTACCATTTGATTTGTTCAATGCCCATTGGATTCTCGTTTACCTTGATGGACTCAATCGCGCCGTCAATTATTTTTGCCACCCTTTGTCCCAATTGGGATATTGCGTTGTTATGGGTTATTACTATGATAGTTTTTCCCAATTTGCGATTAAGGTCGCAAAGCATTCCAAGGACTTCCTTGCTTGTCTCCACATCCAATGCGCCCGTTGGTTCGTCGCATAGTAGCAATCTGGGTTTTCCGGCTAGAGCCCTGGCTACGGAAACTCTCTGTTGTTCACCGCCACTTAGCTGGGAAGGGAAATGGTCAGCCCTGTTCTCAAGTTTTACCAACTCCAGGGCCTCCATTGGATCCATTGGATCAGGGACCACCTCTGTAACCACCTGCACATTTTCAAGGGCCGTCAAAGTGGGTATTAGATTGTAGAATTGAAAGACAAAGCCCACATCATAGCGCCTGAAAAGGGTCAGTTGTTTGTCCGAGGCTTGGCTTAGATCTTTTCCATCGAATATGATCTTTCCTGAAGACGGTTTGTCCATTCCACCAATCAGGTTCAAAAGGGTGCTCTTACCTGATCCGCTTGGCCCGACCACCACAATGAATTCACCATCCACTATATCTATGCTGGCGTCCCTAAGCGCGGTTACATTCACCTCTCCCATACGATATACTTTACTGGCGTTTTGAGCTGAAATAATGATATTGTTATTTGTTATATTGTTCAGGGACATAAGCTTTATCCACTTTGATCAATGAAATCATGTATCCAGGCCAATGGGAAAAATGGTTCCCTCTTTTCACAGAGAGTAAACCATATTGAAAGCCGGTCTTCCAGTATTTTGGAAATTTACTTAAATCTATGAAGTTTGGTTATTTGTCCTTTAAATCTAACATTGTCTTATGAACATAAATAAGCTTTCTCTAATACTTTAAAGCCAATGAAATCTGCAACCAACCTCAATATGGAAATACGGCGGGCACAGGTGCGCCAGCTTTTTGACCAATCTTCCGAAGCATTTATATGGAACGCCTTGTTAGCGGCCGGAGTGGCGATTGGACTTACTCAGGCGCCTAACTGGCGCGTACTGGCGCCTTGGCTATTGGCTATTTTTTTGGCCGGATACGCATGGATGAACCTGGTCAAGGCCTTTGAAAGGTATGGGCGCGTTGAAAAACACATTGATTGTTGGGGACAATATCACGCGCTTGCCGTGGCTTTAACAGGCGCCTGTTGGGGGGTAGGATGCTGGTTCTTTTGGCCCATGCTCCCATGTCCTGAGCACATGATCATCCCTTCAGGCATTTTGGCCCTGAGTATCGTGTCAGTCCTGGCTTATTGCCCTGACAAGCCCTCATTCATCCTTTTTACAATCACCGCGTTGGCGCCTGTGAATTTCAGACTTATATCAGAAGACAATATGACTCATTTTGCTTTTGGGGTTCTTGGATTCTTCTTTTTGTTGTTTTTAATAAGAATGGGGATTAAAGGCCATATAAACAACGCAAATTCCTATAAGGCCCTCAAGGAAAGTCAGCTCCTGGCCACGGCCCTTTCAGAGGAAAAGATTATATCAGATTCACTAAATAGTAGATTAAGGGCCGAGATCAAAAACAGAAAAAAGGAACAAAGTCAATTGACAAGAATTAAAGATGATTGGGAGCGAACATTTGACGCGGTTCCTGATCTGATCACCATCTTGGACAAGGAACATAGAATCATAAGAGCAAATAAATCCACCTTGGAAAAACTGGCGGTAAATCCGGAAGAACTTCATTTTGAACGATGTTTCAAATTCTTTCATGATTCCGACAAGCCGCCGGAGAACTGCCCCCATGTTAAGCTGCTCCAAGATGGAGGCGCTCATACTGTGGAGATCACGGAAGATATTCTGGGAGGTGTTTACAATGTTTCGGTGTCTCCATTGTACAATGGCAAAATGGATCTGATAGGATCTGTTCATGTGGCAAGGGACATAACAGAGCGCAAGAAGACCGAAACGGAGTTGGAAAGGATAGGCCAAAACCTGGAGAGGATTGTTAAAGACAGGACCGAAGACCTTATGGAAGCGAACATCAAACTTGAACAGGAGGTCAGGCAAAGACAAACCGCGGAAAAGACCATAATGGCTTCCCTTAATGAAAAAGAGATTCTACTTCAGGAGATCCACCACAGGGTTAAAAACAATCTTCAGATAATATCCAGCTTAATAGGTTTACAAGAAACCAATATAGTCGACCAAAAGGTCTTGGAAGCGTTGAGGGACAGCAAGAACCGAATCAAATCAATGTCTCTGATCCACGAGCTTTTGTACAAGTCTTCGGATTTGGGAAAAATAGAGGTGGCAAGGTATCTGGAGCAATTGACCAAAGACCTTTTTAGAACATATACCGATTTTCTGGGCAAGGTAGAGTTCCGGGTCAACGCGGAGCCCATGTTTCTGGGTTTGGATACAGCCGTGCCCTGTGGTTTGATTGTGAACGAGCTTGTGTCCAATTGTTTGAAGCACGCGTTTATTGGAAGGTCTTCAGGGTTTATTGAGGTTGGCTTTCACCAGCTGGAGGATTCCACATTTGAATTATCAGTGTCGGATAATGGAATTGGCATTCCCGCAGGTGTGAGTTTAGAATCCCCAAATTCCCTTGGTCTGAGGCTCGTAAGGGAGTTGGCCGTAAGTCAATTAAAGGGTAATTTGGATATGAGCAACAGCAGTGGCGCAACAGTAAAAATATTTTTTAAAGAGAGAATTTCACCTGTTGGCAGGGCAAAATAATGGTTCCAAGGACCCTGGAATGATTAACTTTTATTGATCGCAGGTTTTTCGATGGTCCATTTAGAGTCAAATAGACAATGATACCTGCCAATAATCTCAAAATCAGGCGACAATTTCACGGCGGCCCTTTTGCCATATCCGCGCTTCCAGCTCCTGGATTTTGACGAGTACATTATGCTCAAATGATATAAATGCTTGTCATATAAAGGGATTTTTATGGCGAAGTGCTTGCGGCCTCTAAAGTACTCCATTTCACTACAGAATGGACTAGGATCAATTAATTTAAGACCGCCCTGTATGGAGCTTGGAGGGTGGCCTATAAGTCTCCTCTGTCCCTCTATGTACATGATTACGGTGGATATTTCCTCCTGCGCAATTTTTTGTGCGTGAAAACTGGGAATAACGCCCAATCCGTACACGAATATGGGCATGAAGGCCAGGGCCCCAGGAATGACAATAGCCAACAGTAAAACCCTGTATGTTCTGCGGGTCGAAAGCAACCAGAACATAAGGGTAAGAAAGTAAGTCATAATCCAGTAAGATATCGCTAAAAAAACCAACAAGTAACAGATATAAGTCGGTTTGGAGCAGGTCGCTATTACGGCTATTCCAGTAATCGCGGCTGTGCAGACAAAGAAAATCCCTGATCTATGTAACTGGTTCCTTAACTCCTCCTGCTTTAGAACATTCTTTGCCGCCACATCTAGAATTAAGGTTAGTTCTTCAATATCTTTAAGTTTTACAGGCATGGGCGCCCCTTGGGAACCTAATTTAATTGCTAAGATACCACAAACGAATTCATAATAATAATTATCAACTATAAAGCATCATTAGCAACCACTCCTTTGCTTCGTCTTCGTCCCTGCAAGCCCTTGAGGTCAATGGAGAAGCCAGATTGATGAGATTCAAGATGTGTCTCTTTACACCATCAACGCCAATCACTGCATTTGCCCTGGAGTACGAAGCGGCTTTTTTGGCTATTTTTCTGAGTTTAATAACCGCGTCCCTGTTGGGCGTAGTCTTAGTCACATCAGATAAGAGTAAAAGATCCTTTTCGCCGTTTACCACAAAAGACATGACATATGCGTGGTTTTGGTCGATCCTGTCCAGAAGTTCCTGATCACTGAGTTCCCGATAGTCCAGCAGGAGTATCTGTTTCCCTTTGTAAGAAAGCCATCCGGTGTTGCAGCCGGACATTTTATCCATTTTCCATTCTCCTTTATTTGCTTATGTGATATCTGTATGAAGATCGAGAAAAGCTATTTTCACAAAGGCTTTTCAATTATGATTAACGTTTTTCAGAGCGGTGAAATCATTCACAGGCTTAATGAAATGCGATTATTTTTAGTGGTCTATAGGTTCCGGAAACATTATCGGATACAGTCGCGATTTGTGTCAAGCTGATTTCTAAACTTATGGTTAGTATTCACTTAAGCGACTCCCTGAGACCGTTGGCTGGAAAATCGATGCGCTGGGTTTAATTCGCGCGGCTCAGAAAACTCCGCTCATGGGACTCTCACCTCAAGAGGATCTTGACTTTGAAGATGGCTTGCTTAGAACTTATGTCAGCCTTTTGGAAAGGGGTTTGCAAGTTCCTCCAAGTGAAAAAATACAGTATGTCGAATCAGAGGCCTATCGTGCATTAAAACAGGCTATCGATTAGAATCAAAGTTTAGTTGCCTTTTATAGGAGACACTCACATGTGCGTCGGGGATAAAAGTCCTTCTCATAGTAATCTGCTTGAAAATATCACTCACCTTCGGCAGGGCTCTTTCGACTCCCTCCCAGAAACTTCTAGAGTGAAAGCTCCATAAAAACCGATACATCACCTCCCGTTTGAATGCTACCATATATACTATCAGGTATTTGATCGGATTCACTTAGCTGCTTTAAGGCTATGCAATTGAGCCTATAGATCCAGTTCTCGTATTTCTGTATAAAGATTCTTGGATCTCGACCATCCACCATCCATAAGTCTACTAATGGCAAACCATCATTTGCCAATTTTATCTCTATCAGGTGAAATGTAATTTGAATGTAGAGCGAGCGTGGAAGCTACAATTCTTTTTAGATTTTTTTGCCCCATTTCTTTTTTTAATAGCAGGTTTCCATGATACTTGTTACCTTTTAACGGCTTCCGTTCATAAGATACTTTATCAATAAATTTACTGTTTACTTTCCCAATATTAATTTTATTTCTGGGAAGAATTGCTACGCCATGCTTGAATTTCCTATTTCCGTTATTCTTTTTTTGCTGTAGAGTAAAATCGATAACTGTTTCTTCATCCTTCCAGTTAACTGATAACTCTAAGTAACCATCAGTTCTGTCTTTGTTAAGTTGAAAATCGTATGCTGCGCCAGTTACTATTTCGTTGACGACCATACCTGGCTCAGACAACCCCCGTATGCAATAATCGGGATAATTCTCAACTTGTTTACCAAACATACGGTGTAAGACCTTGTCAAGCCAATTTAGCACTAGCAGCAGCCCCTGATTACTTGGTGATAAAGAATCAGATTAGAATATGTTTAATATCTCAAAATGATTAAATAGAGGAGCCAATTCAGCAAAGGTTCCAGATCTGCTTCAGGAAGTAGGCCAGAAGCACTCATACTCCCCAGCTCTTCGTTTGAGACAATATACCATCCACTATCTTCTGGATTATTATCAATGCTAAAACCGAAGCGGAAATTTGGAAAAATCCATTCTAACCATATCGAGTCCTCATCACTCTCAAGCGGTAGAATTCGCGGTAAATTATTATCTGAGATCTCGTTTTGCCACTGATAAACTACTTTTTCGAGTGTTTCTAGGAAGTAACTAGCTTTAGTAGACACGGATAAGTTTTTATGGCTACTAATTGCCGTACGTGCTTCTTGAAAAGGGCTGGCGCTAAACCAAAACCTATCGCTGATAGTATAGCCTTTTAGTGAAAAACTAGTTGTTGTAGCGCTACTAGTAAAAAAATGCTCTTCCCTTTGGGTATCTAAGCTTTTAATTTGGACATATTCATCTTTAGTATTTCCATTTATAACTCTCTTCTTTCTACAAAACACTGTGTTTTCAAACGTTTCATCTCTTCTTGTAGCGATCGCCGTCTGATCCAAGCCATTGTAAGTAGCTGGTGATAATGACATTATATTCTCCATTCTTAAGAATGCAAATGTCTAGTCAAGTTTTTCAGTTTGGTCGTTCGTTCATAATTGCAGCGGCGCGGGTTCCATTGCTTCGTGAAGTTGATCCTTTATGCACCAACGAATCAATCTTGACGCATAATCATGAAGTCTGTCGAGCTTTTGCATGACCGACTGCGGATCTGATTTTTCGGTGAAGAAATCACTATCAATCATATAGCACTCTTCTTGTTCTCCGTGAGGTTGAACAAACATTGTCTTAATATTTACGAAACCATCCGAGTTCGGTAGTTTAAGTTCATACGTGTTCTGGAAGTTTGTAACAGCCCCCTCTATGCAGGAAGCACCGAGGAGGCCCAGTAGGTTAGTATTAAGAAGTTCCCTCCAGGGAATACCATCTAGTCCTAGCTCTGATCGCCTAATTACGTCTGTGTATCTAAGGCCAATACGGGAAAAATACTTTGGAGAATAGGTGTTGTTTAATGAACCAAAAGGAACAAAGAGATGTTTTGTGAA